>JBGTKD010000171.1:0-4135 GCA_041744795.1 Acidimicrobiia bacterium | reverse complement strand
TCTCCTCACGAGCCCTGTTTCGATGATGGCACGGCTCAGGCCCCGCGTCCGGGAATCCAAATCGTCGATCTACCGTGCCTCGTCGTGCGTACATGGGAGTCCATCCAAATCGGTGTCGTTGCCACCGCCATCCTCCTCCCTGTCCTTCTGGGGTCGAGGCTCAAGCGGGGCCAAATGGCGGTACTCCTGGTCGCCGTGATGGTCTTACAGCTAGTTGTCGAGGGTTACCGCTGGCAATTGCTGCCTTTGGAACTCACGACGCTTGGCCTCGCGGCCGCCGACGTCCTACGCGACGAACGACGGGTCCGTGGTGTTCAGCGCTTCCGCAGGGGGGTTCTCGGCCCTATCGGCGTAGCAGCCCTCCTAGTCCTGCCCCTTGCGTTGCCGATCCCGCAGATGCCGATCCCCTCGGGGCCGTTCGCCGTGGGGACGCAAACGTTTGTCGTCGTAGACAACGACCGACTCGAGGCCTACGGGCTTGCCGAACCCGAAGAGGGTGAGGATCGGCCCGAGCCGAGCCAACGACGACGGTTCATGGTCCAGGTGTGGTACCCAGCCGGAGACATAGAAGGACTCCAACCTCTGGTCTGGAACCCCGACTTCGATGTGGTCGGCCCCGCGATGGCGAATCGGCTCGGGTTTCCCGGGTTCTTTCTGTCCCACGCAGCCGAGGTGCCGTCCTTCTCATATGACAGTCCTGAACCGATTTCGGGCAGGCTCCCGGTCGTCATCTACTCCCACGGATGGACCGGGTTTCGCTCCATTGCCCTCAACCAGATGGAGTCCCTCGCCAGTCGTGGATTCATAGTCATCGCGCCGGACCATGCCTACGGAGCGGTCGCCTCGGTGTTCCCGAACGGACAGGTCGTCGAGTACGACCCGCGTGCCTTGCCCGACGCCGAGGAACCCAGCTCCGAGGCCTATCGGGCCGCTTCAGAACAGCTCGTCGCCACCTTTGCCGACGACATCGTTGCAATTCTCGACGGTCTGGAAGCCGGCGAAAGCGGACCCTTCGCCCGCATGGCCCCTGAGCCCGATCTCGAAAGGATCGGCATCTTCGGTCATTCAACCGGGGGAGGTGCGGCGGTCCGCGTCTGTGTCGATGATGCTCGCTGCAGGGCAGTGGTCGGGTTCGACGCTTGGGTGATGCCGATTCCCGATCGGGTCGTGGCCCGTGAACTGTCCCAACCCAGTCTCTTTATGCGTTCAGATGGTTGGCGGGGCACGCCGAACGACGGGCGGTTGCGCGGTCTGGCTGAACGCAGTCCCGATGTGTCCTATTGGATGGACCTGGTTGGGGCAGGACACAACGACTTCGTCCTCACACCGCTGTTCTCGCCCATCGCCGACCGGATAGGACTGAAGGGACCTATCCCTGTCGAGCGCGTCCTCCCCATCATCGACACGTATCTGACGGCATTCTTCCAGCGTTACCTTCTCGGAGGCGGTGGGACCGCCCTTGACGAGGCGCCACCTCCAGAAGTCACCATTGACTTCCTACCCTGACGCTTTCCCCACGCCAGGTTCGGCCGACAGGACATATATGGGTTCTTCATCGCGCAAAGTGGTTCTGATCATCGAGGACCATCCCGCCACTCGTCAGCTGATAAGCATCGTGCTCGATCGTCCGGACACCCATCTCGTGTTTGCCAACGACGGTCTGACAGGCCTAGAGGGAATTGACGCTCACGCTCCCGACCTCGTGATTCTCGACCTGCTGTTACCCGACATCATGGGGTGGGAGGTTCTCGAATACATCCGCCTCCGCCATTCAGCAAGCGAACTGCCTGTTCTGATCGTGACTGCCTACGGCGGCGATGGCGACGATCGGCAGGCCCTTGAGATGGGCGCCAACGGATACCTTTCCAAGCCGTTTGAACCTGAGGCGCTCAGAATCGCAGTGTGTGCGCTTCTCGGTGGGGCGATGGTGGTCTGATCTGGGAAGAAGATTCCCGTCTAGTGGTGCGTCGCACAAACAATGGGGCGGTCTCCCCGGCCCATGCCGCCCCTGGCTGCGTCCTCCTCCTCGCCGAACGAGCCAGTGCGGCTGCGTCGGAAGTTCTTGCCAGATGACGCCATGTGCTCGGGGACACCGCGCCCCTCTTCGAGCGACACACAACTAGCCCTCGGGTCCGGACTGGACATCTCCGACCACTTGCTGACCAGGATCCTCTCCTCGACGGATGGCGTCAATCGTCTGGCCGAGAAGGAGGGCGTTCGACTCGCCCTGGATCTTGCCGACAACCACACCATTCCCATCGATGAAATAGGTCTCCGGTACCCCGAAGACACCAAAGGCGATTGATGCCCGGCCGCCAGGATCGTCCAGGTACACGGTGTGCTCGCTTCGACCCAAGTCGTCCAGAAACTGGTTGGCCGCAGCCGGATCGTCCTGATACGCCACCTGTGCCATCCGGACAGTCTCGGAGAAGCCGTCGGAGATGGCGACGAGGTCGTCGTGTTCGAGGCGGCACTCCAGACACCAGGATGCAAAGAAGTTCACCACCACGATGGTGCCGTCACCTGTAGGTACCGTCACCAGCCCCGAACCGTCTAGGGCTGGCAGCTCCAGCATGGGGGCTTGTTGGCCAAGCAGCGGAGACTGGACGAGGTTTGGGTCGGCGCCGAACCTGGACGCCAGGACGACGCTCAGGCCCACAGATGCCACGACAACCACCCAGGCTGCTGTGCGAACCCATCTCACGCGCACGGCACCCCAACTGCTGCGAGCGAACGGTCCGATTCCACCTGGCCGCGGGTCGCAGGGTCCAGCTCGCTCGAACCGAGGATTTGATCGAACAGGATTACTGCGGCCTCCGAGTCGTTTGCGCCGCACCACAGGATCTGGCCCTTCACGTACAGCGCCTCGGTCGATCCGGGCGCTGCTTCGATGGCCCTGTCGATCACTTCGAGCGATAACTCCACTTCTCCGTTTCCCACGAAAGTGATCCACGCGATGCGCGTCATCGTCGCTGAGAACAACTCGGCGGGCGGGTCGGCTACGAGGATGGCTTCGTAGTGAACGAAAGCCCTTTGGAATTCGTTGCGTTCGAAATACCGGTCGGCGAGAGCAAAACGCATGAACACGAGTTGGTCCGCCACGACGGGATCGTTGGCGTAGGTCGCAACAACGGCTTCGAGCGTCTCATCCGAGTAATCGCCTGGATTGAAGTTGTCGCCTGCGGCGACTCCCTGCAGGAGGCCAGATGGGTTGTCTTCGACGTTGCCGCCCAGAACGGCAATTGTCACTGCGACACCGGCCAGCAGGACCGCGGCGCCGATGGCGAGTCGCATGCGGGACCTGGTTGCGACGGGAGCTTCGACATCCATATTGCCTGCCTGTTCGAGTTCGCGCAGGTAGGTGGAGCGCAACTTCTCTCCAGACGCTGGGTCGATCTCGCCTTCCGCGACCTGCTGGTCGAGCTCTTCGAGGTCGAGTCGAGCCTGGCGGGCTTGGTCGCCGGGCTTCGTCACTGCGTGCCTGCAGGTTCAGATGATCGAGTCCTGGACATTCCCGCCGCCACACCTACGGCGAGCACCACCGCAGGAATCAGCCATAGGGCAGCCGTCTCGATGCCAAACGGGGGATCGAGCAGTTGGGAGCCCGAGTAGGCAGCGATCAACTCGTCGATGATTTGGGTGTCGCTCCAGCCCTGTTCGATACGGACCCGGACGAGGGCCATCATGTCTTCAGCGAGCGGAGCGGGTGATGCGGCGATCGATTCGCCCTGGCACACCGGGCAACGCACCTGGGAACCGATCTGTCTGGCCCTGTCCTCGTCCCCTGGGTCGGCGGTGACGGTGGCGAAGACCACGAAAGTTGCGAGACCAATCGTCACCGCGAGCCTGATGAAACGGAGCAATCGGTCAGACACTTGCGTGCTCCAATCGTCGGGAGCGCGCCCGCAGCGAGATGAAGCCACCGGCCGCGGTGATGAGACCCCCCAGCCAAACCAGCCACTGCAGGGGTGACGTGTCCAGAGAGATGATGATCTCCCGCGATGAGGGGTCGATGCTGCGCAGTGTCGAGTAAAGGTCCCCGGCCGGTGTCGTGTGAACTGCCGGCGTGAGGATTGCCTGCGCGGAATTGTCAAAGCTCGCCAGCCGGGGGAGGAGAGTCGTTACGGGACTCCCG
>JBGTKD010000170.1:0-4287 GCA_041744795.1 Acidimicrobiia bacterium | reverse complement strand
GGCTCGACGACCGTTAGCGGCGGGATAACGGCACTGAACGAGATCGACGAGACCCCATCTGTCCAGTCCGAAGCGACTTGCCACTCCTCGGATTGCACTGCTGGGCGTATCAGGAGAATCTCTTCGGGGGTCAGATCGGTCCGCGTGGAGGGAGGTGTCGGTGGGAACAGGATCTGCGGCGCGGTCGTGGGACTTGTGGAAGGGGGCGGCAAGACCTGAGGAGTTAGTTCGCGGCGGACCTCCGATACCAGCACCGGCGCCTGGAATTCTTCGAGCGAGGCTTCCGGTCCGAGACCAAGAGCAGTGGAGGTTGTCAGGGTGGCGAGAATCGACACGACGGCCAACGAACGGAACCCAGGGCTGTCTCCGTTTCTTCGATACCGACCGGGCTGAACCGCCGGAGGCAAAGGCCGCCATGTGTCGGAAGGCCGGATATGCCGACCTTGAGAACTCCGCTTTCGCCAACGCACAACAAAAGAGTTGTCGGCAGGTTTTCAGGTCATCTGTACCAAAAGACCCGAGACCCTCGGATTCCCGGTTTCACGCGCGGAGCAGAACCGCCGAGCGACCGTCGACGCGTAGCCGGCCGTCTTCGTGAGAACCGCGGCCCCACACGACTGTCCCGTTACCCGGAACGTCTGCCTGGCCCGGGCGATCAGACCGATTGATTGCGACGCGATACCGGCTTCGCCCAAGCCTGCGTTCGAAAGCGAAAAGGTCCAGTTCGGCCGCCAACGGCACCCACGAGCCCGACCTGAGCGCCGGGATTCGCCTCCGAAGGGCGGTCAACTCGGCGATGATCCCTTCTAGAACTGTGCGGTCCTTGGACCACGGCATCGCCGCCCGGCACCCGGGATCGTTCTCACCTTCCAGCCCGAACTCGTCGCCGTAGTAGATCCCGGGGGCACCGGGAAACAGGAGTTGAAACACTGTTGCCAACTCGAGGCGCCACAGTTCGCCTCCGGCCACCGTCCTAAACCGTGGAGTGTCGTGGCTTCCGATCAGGTTGTGGTTAGCCAGTGTGGTTGCCAACGGATGGCGGGCGTACAACCGAGCGCTGTGATCGAGCAGACCGTGACCATCGAGTTCTCCTGTGGCAAAGAACCGGACAGCGAGAGACCGAAATGTGTAGTTCATGGTCGCGTCGAAGCCGTCGCCCTTCAGCCAGGGCGAAACGTCACCCATGATCTCGGCAAGGAGGTAGGCGTCGGCTTTCACGGCCCGACAAGTGGCCCGAAGATCCGGCCAGAAGTCCGGGTCGACGTAGCGCGCCACATCCATGCGCCAGCCGTCGATGTCGAAAGACTCCAGCCAGTAGCGGGCTACGCCAAGCATGAACTCGCGCGCCTCTGGGTTGGCCAAGTTGATGCGAGGCATGGTCGGGACGCCGGCCCAGGTGTCGTAAGTGGGTTCCACGGGTGGACCGTCGCCTTGTACCACTTCGACCGAAACTCCGGTCTGGTCCTCCCACACCGGCATCCAATCCCTGACCCATTGAGGAGCCCGGCGAGGACGAACCCGGATCCGGGGAGGCCAGTCGCTGATCACGAACCAGTCTCGGTATTCAGATCTCTTCTGGCGTCGCAACACATCGGCAAAAGCAAAGAAGCGCGGGTGGGCGTGGTTGAAGGAGGCGTCGAGGATGATCCGCATCCGCCGCTCGTGAGTTGCGACGACAAGTCGACGAAGTGCCTCGTCCCCACCGAAAGCCGGATCCACCTGCATGTAGTCGACGGTGTCGTACTTGTGGTTCGAGGGAGAGATGAAGATCGGGTTCAAGTAGATGGCGTCCACTCCAATCCGCTCCAGATGATCGAGCCGCTGGAGAACTCCTACCAAGTCACCGCCTTGGAAATGGCGCGAGGCGGGTGGCGTTCCCCATGGCACGGTGCCGGGCGGGTTCGTTTCGGGGTCACCGTTCGCAAAACGATCGGGGAAGATCTGATAGATGACCGCACCCTGGGCCCAGGCAGGAGTGTCGATTGGCTCGTGCAACGGGTCGATGGTCCAACGGTCGAGCCTTTCGACCGACGCAGACACTCCTGCAGGCACCAGATAGACGGGCCGGTCATCGATGAGCAAGGCAAAACTCAGTTCAGCCGATTCGTCGAACGGTCCGACCACCGCCGTCCAGTAGACGAATCGGCCCGCCGCGGCCGGCTCCAGGGGGACTCCGGTGATGCCGTCTGAGGTGCGCAGCACAGCGCGGGCTTCTGTGAACCCCGGCTCGGTCTGAAGGCGCAACCGAAAGCGGCCGTCGCCGAGCGGCTCCAAATGGGAGGGATCATCGATGTCGAATCGGAGGTCCCAGGCGGAGACATCTCCGGGGAGTCCGAGAATGCCGAGGTCGTCGGCGTACCGACGAACTCGGCTAGCCCTTGACGGCACCCTGGGTGAGTCCACCGATGATGTGTTTCTGTGCGAAGAGGAACACGACAACGATCGGAAGGGATCCGAGGACTGCCGCGGCTGCCAACGCCCCCCACTTGGCCGAGTACTCCGACTCGACGAAGAGTTGCAGGCCGACCGCCAACGTGTACTGGGCGGTGTCGGTCAGAAGGAAGGCGGCGAGAATGTACTCCGAGTACAGGGCAATGAAGCTCAGCATGAAGATCACAGCGAGAACTGGTCGCGACAGTGGCAGGACGATTCTTGTGAAGATCGTGAATGGACTGGCGCCGTCAACGTGAGCCGACTCATCCAGCGACATAGGGATGGTGTCCATGAAGCCTTTCATGAGGAACGCGTTGAACCCGATCGCCCCTCCCATGTACACCAGGATCAGGAAACCGTGGGTGTTCAAGCCGAACGCGGGGAAGACACCTCCGACCTGCTGGGCGAGCAGGTAGAGAGCGATGAACCCGAGGAACTGCGGAAATACCTGCAGGAGCAGGAGTGAGAGCAGACCGACGCGCCGGCCCCGGAAGCGCAGCCGGCTGAACGCGTAGGCCGCCAGCGCCGCAAGCAGGACGTTCAGCGCGCCAGCGATGAGCGCCACCTTGAGCGTGTTCCACATCCAGCGCCCTACCGGCACATTCGGATTCTCGAACAACCCAGTGAAGTTGCCCAATGTGACCTGCGCCGGGATCAGCGTGGCGGCGGTGAGGTTGTTCACGGCGTTGAACGACGCCGAGACCATCCAGGCCAGCGGGAACAGGGCGAAGAGAGCGGCGAAGACGAGGACGACGTGGCGCCATCCGATCTCGCGAAACCACCGCGCCCATCCCACCTTGCGGATGCTGAGAGCTCCCGGTCTGGGGGTCTTGGTTCGTCGAGTTCGTTCAGTTGCCATAGACGTCTTCCAGACGCTTGGTGAACCGGAAGCTGATGGCCGAGACAACGGCCACCACCAGGAAAATCAGGACGACAACTGCCGAGGCCAAGGCGAATTGATTCCCCCTGCCGGCACCAGAGGCAAGGTCGAAAGTGAAGCTGATGAGGATGTCAGTAGCGCCCACGGGGACGTCGAAGCCCGACAGGGGTGGACCGCCTTGAGTCAGCAAAAGGATCAACACGAAGTTGTTGAAGTTAAAGGCGAACGCCCCGATGAGAAGCGGGGCGGTTGACACGAGCAGCAGCGGTGTGGTGATCGAGCGGAACACCATCCAAGGAGAGGCACCATCGACCCTGGCAGCTTCTTTCAGCTCTCCAGGGATCGACGTCAGCGCACCGGATGCGATCAGGAACATGTAAGGAAAGCCCAGCCACAGATTCACCAGCAGAACAGCCACCTTCGCCCAGGTGGGGTCTGCCAGCCAGGGGATTGGATCGATTCCGATGTTCCCGAGCACATCATTGACCTGGCCAAATCGCTCATTGAGAAGACCCCTCCAGATGAGAATCGAGAGGAAGCCGGGAACGGCGTACGGGAGGATGAGGATCGATCGGTAGAAGGCCCTGCCCCGGAGCCTCTCATCCTGTAGGGCGTTGGCGAGCGTCAAGCCGAGTAAGAAGTTGATCGCCACGGTGGCGAGGGCGAAGACCACGTTCCAAGCGAAGACGCCCAGGAACGGCTGTCGGATGCGTTCGTTCGTAAACAATCGGAAGTAGTTGTCGAATCCGATGACAGTTCGCCACCCCGAGAGGCTCTGGTCGATCGCCTGCAACGGCACGTTGTCACAGAACCCGCCCTCACAAGCAATGATCGATGCGTCTCGGGCAATCTCGATGGCCGAGACCTCGGTCTGCGGAACGCCATCGCACAGAAAAGTCCCTACTCCCATTCGACACGTTCGGTCCTCTTGAGCGTCGTAGAGGGTCTCGGTGGCCGGGTCGTAGATGAAGCGT
>JBGTKD010000169.1:0-10284 GCA_041744795.1 Acidimicrobiia bacterium | reverse complement strand
GAACGTAGGAGCGGTGGCTCACACCACGACGTCTGGTTCGCGGCCAACCCCAAACGGCTTGTGGAACGCAGTGCTCGACGTCGGCGCGTCGTACACCCGCACGTTCGACACTCCCGGGACCTTCAGCTACTTCTGCGTCATCCACATCGGCCAAAACGCCAGAGTGACAGTCAATCCGTAGAGCGGTTTGACATCCGGAGCGAGTTCTCGAATACTGCCCGCCAATTGACAACGCGCTCATCCAGAGCGGTGGAGGGACAGGCCCTGTGAAACCGCGGCAACCGGAGGTCCAAAAGACCAAGCCGGTGCCAATGCCTGATCGATGAGATGTTCTTCAGCGATGAAAGCGCTGGTGGACGCTCAGAGCGCCTGAGACGACACCTAGCGGAGCCTGTAATGGCCAACAACAACATCATCGCCTCCTACGCCACCCAATCGACTGGTTCGATGTGCTGCGGCATGTGCATGCCCCGCTCCCGGGTGGTTCGCCTGCGCTACGAGCGCTGAGGACCCGCCAACACCCGGGAGCGCAACAGTCGCACCCTGGCGGGTCATCAACATGCTCGAAACACGTAGGAGAAACGCATGCCAATAAACAATGTCGATCTGGAATCTGTCGGCGCTCTCGTCGGCGCCATACAGCAAGACCCCACCCGCGCCGGAACCACCTGGTCGGCGTCAGTCAACTGGACAGGCGGCTTCCGTTCCGAGGTCCGGGTGAGGGATTTCGCTCCCGTCCCGTCGGATGAGCCCGCTGGACTCGGGGGAACCGACACTGCTCCCAATCCTGTTGAGCAGCTCCTCGGTGCACTCGGAAATTGCCTGGCGGTCGGTTACGCCGCTAACGCGAGCGTGGCCGGGATCCAGTTGAAAGCCCTGAACGTCGAGTTGTCGGGGGATCTCGACTTGCACACGTTCCTTGGTCTCGACGACGGAAACGCCGGATTCCAATCGATCACAGCGAAGGTGACCATCAAATCGGATGCGGCGCCAGAAGCCGTCGCCGCCCTCCACCGCAAGGTGACCGCCACCTCGCCGGTCGGCCACACCCTCGGCCGTCCCATCCCGTTGACCATCGACCTCGCAAGCGATGTACGCGCCGAGGCGGTGGCGTGAGCTTGCGGACACACACCAACGCGGGCACTCGCCCTGGAAAGGACACGAAGAAGTGAGCTATCGATACGAAACACTCCAAGTACACGCAGGACAGGAGTCGGCTCCCGGGACCAACGCACGAGCTGTTCCCATCTATCAGACGACTTCCTACACCTTCGACGACACCGATCATGCCGCCAGGCTCTTCGGCCTCCAGGAGTTCGGGAACATCTACACACGGATCATGAATCCGACCACGGATGTGTTCGAGCAGAGGGTGGCGGCGCTCGAGGGCGGGGTGGCTGGTGTGGCAACAGCGTCCGGGCAAGCTGCACAGTTGCTGGCGTTCTCAACGCTGCTCGAAGCGGGAGATCACATCGTTTCAACGAGTTATCTCTACGGAGGAACGTACAACCAGTTCAAGGTGGCTCTTCCCCGGCAGGGAATCGGCGTGACGTTCGTCGAGGGCGACGATGCCGAAGCTTTCGAGGCTGCCATACAGGAGAACACCAAGGCGATCTACCTCGAGTCAATCGGCAACCCGAAGTACAACGTGCCCGATTTCGAAGCGATTGCCGCCGTGGCGCATTCTCACGGCATCCCGTTGGTGGTGGACAACACGTTCGGGGCTGCGGGCTATCTGTGTCGTCCAATCGACCATGGTGCCGACATCGTCGTGCAATCCGCTACCAAGTGGATCGGCGGGCACGGTACGTCGATCGGTGGCATCGTCGTCGACTCCGGTCGCTTCGACTGGAGGAACGGCAAGTTCCCGATCTTCACCAACCCCGCACCCGGATATCACGACTTGGTGTTCACCGATGTGTTCAACCCCGAGTCGGATTTTGGAAACATCGCCTTCGCCATCCGGGCACGAGTCGAAGGGCTCCGAGACCTTGGGGCAGCACTGTCGCCATTCAATGCCTTCCTGTTCCTGCAAGGCCTGGAGACATTGAGCCTCCGCGTCCAGCGCCATGTCGATAATGCGCTGGAGTTGGCACGCTGGCTCGAAGCCCATGACAAGGTGAAGTGGGTCTCCTATCCCGGATTGGAGAGTCATCCGTATCACGAGAACGCCAAGAAGTACTTGCGTAACGGATTTGGCGGAGTGCTCTCCTTCGGACTCGACGGCGGCTACGAAGCGGGCAAACGGTTCATCGACCACACGGTGTTGGCGAGCCATCTAGCAAACGTGGGAGACGCCAAGACATTGGTGATCCACCCGGCGTCGACCACTCACCAGCAACTGAGCGAGTCCGAGCAGGAGGCATCGGGCGTCAGTCCTGACCTGATCCGAATCTCAGTCGGCATCGAGCACATCGACGACATCAAAGAAGACATCGAGGCAGCGATCGCGTCGGTCAGCTGACGGTGAAGGTGGGGGGACCCTCCCCAGGGTTCCCCCACCTCAGCCGAGTGACTCGATATGTTCGACGAGCAGGGTCGTGAAGCGCGCTCCATCGATACCGGTGGCCACGCTGACCGTCCCCGATTCCGCAACTCCGGGCCGACGATCGACCACGGTCCGTCCGCGCTCCAATTCCCCCAAGTCGATTGCCACATGCCGGCGTTCAGTTTGAACGAGATCCGGCCAGATCAGGTGCGCCACGGCCACCGCGTCATGGATCGGGGCGCCATCCAAGGCCTTCCCACCGGGTTCGTGCTGGGAGAAGAATCCGAAGAGTTCGGAGACGAAACCGGCAACGGGTCCTCCTTCGGCCAGCCGCTCGGCGTCTGGTCGCCTCAGCAAGGCCTGCAAGGTGACATCCAGACCGATCATTGTCACGTCCAGGCCCGAGCCGAACACGCGAGCGGCGGCTTCAGGATCCACATAGACATTGAACTCCGCCGCTGGGGTGACATTGCCCATACCGATTGATCCGCCCATAAGGACGATTCGTTCGATCTTCGGAACGAGTTCGGGGTAGACCGCCAGGAACAAGGCGATGTTTGTCAGGGGTCCAATTGGAACAAGGGTCACGGGTCGGGCCGACTGTTCCAGTGTCCGAGCTATCAGTTCGACGGCTCGAAGAGGATCGGATTCGCGGCTGGGTGGCTTTAGTACGGGGCCGTCGAGTCCTGACGGTCCGTGGACATACTCTGCGACCACCAGGTCCCGCACGAGTGGTCGATCAGCCCCAGCTCCTACCGGCGTGTCCTGTCCGAGGAGGTCAAGGACTCTTATCGCGTTGGCGGTCGTCTTTTCGAGAGTGGTGTTGCCTGCAACGGTGGTGACGGCGAGCAAGTCGATCTCAGGCGAGGCGACCGCCAACATCAGTGCGACGGCATCGTCGTGACCCGGATCACAGTCGATGATTATCGGGGTTGTCATGTACGTTCCAATGCCTCCAGAACTTCTTCTCGGGTAGGCAAGGCGGTTTGCGCACCTCGCCGTGTCGTAGCCAAAGCCCCTGTCGCCGTGGCGATCCGCATAGCCGCAGGCAGTTCGCTTCCGGAAGCCAACTCGACGGCCAACGCACCCACGAATGCGTCCCCGGCGCCGACCGCGTCGACGCTGTCCACCTTGAGCGACGGAACACGAACCAACTCGGTGTTTCCCTTCATCGCGACCGCGCCAGCCGGGCCAAGTGTCTGGATCACTAGCGGCACCATCTCAAGTCGCGATCCGTAGAAGTCGCGCTCGGACTGATTGACGACAACGACATCGCAACTGGCAAGGAGTCCATCGGGCATGTCGCGCGCCGGAGCGCAATTGAGGATGCTGAAGCCGGCTTGTCCTACTGCAGCCGCCACAGCATCAATCGGAATCTCCAACTGGCACACCACGGTCTCGTCGTCGGACACCAGCACATCTTCGGGAGACAGCGCCCGGTTGGCACCGGGAGCAACAACTATCTGGTTCTCCCCACCAGGCCCCACGATTATCAGGGCAACCCCGGTGGGGTGGTCGGCGACCGTGCGACAGCCCGACATGTCTACCCGGGCCTGCCGGAGAAGTCGGGTGGCTTGGATGGCTTCGGTATCCGAACCTATGCAGCCGATGAAGCGAACCTCGGCTCCCATCCGACGCGCCGCCAGGGCTTGGTTGGCGCCCTTTCCTCCCGGATGGGTGGAAAATGTGGCATCGGTAACGGTTTCGCCAGGAACCGGAAGTCGTGGAGCGGTGGCAACGAGGTCGAGGTTGACCGAACCGACGACAGTGACCCGTGACATGAATCGCGACGATACCCTCTGGCCCTCCCGATCAGGACCGCAGCAGTGACGTCTCCACATCCCGCCGTCGAGCAGCATCTGAAGACGGTGGTGCACTCGGTGATGGCGTGTGACCCGGAATATGCCGATACGGCTGCGTTTTGCGAGCGTTACGGCATCGATCCGGCCGACAGCGCCAACACGATCCTCATCGCGTCCAAACGGCCACCCGGCCACGTGGCGGCATGCGTGGCGCTAGCAACCACCCGTCTCGACGTGAACCGAGCCGTGCGCGACAAGATGGGCGTGAAGAAGCTGTCATTCGCATCAGCCGACCTGACTTTGGAGTTGTCAGGGATGGAGATCGGCGGTGTCACACCCTTCGGACTTCCTGTCGACATGGCGATCCTGGTGGATTCGGCCGTCATGGGACGCGAAGAGATAGTCCTAGGCGGGGGTAACCGCACGTCGAAGCTGCGTATGGCTCCTAGTGAGCTGCTGAAGATCCCGAACCTCGAGGTTGTCGAAGGGCTGGCGACTCAAGGAATCAACAGCTGAAAGGCTGTCTGAGCGACTTCGTCGATCTCGGTTGCAATGTCATCCTCAATCGCCACATCGGGTTGAACCCCTCGTCCGCCGATGTCCATTCCCCCCGGACCAACCCAGCGGGCAATGCTTAGCCGATACTCCCCGCCGCCAGGGGCGGTGAACACCTGTTGGATCAGATTCTTTCCAAAAGTGGGGCTGCCCACGATGAGAGCTCTCCCCCGCCCTTGAAGGGCAGCCGCTACCACCTCGCCTGCCGACGCCGTCCCACGGTTGGTCAACACGACCAACTGAAGACTCGAATCCGCCAAACCCCCGGCAAGCACGGGAACGTCGACGCTGCGCTGGCGCGTCTCTTCGGTCATTACCAATCCTCCGTCGAGGAATTGAGAGGCGATCGCTTGGGCGCTCAGCACCAAACCGCCCGGGTTGTCGCGGAGGTCAAGGATCATTCCTGATGCGGCCTGAACCTCGGTTCTGGCCAGTATCTGACCCACCATTTGGGCAGCCTCCTGGGAAAAGTCGTTCACCCGTAGATACGCCACGTCGGCGGTGATCATCGTGAACTCGACGGCATCGAAGCGGATGTCCTCATGAACCAGGGCCTTGCTGACTGATCCCGCTTCTCTGCGAACCACCATGGTGGTGGTGACACCGGGTTGATCGTGCATAGCGGCCACGGCTTCAGTCTCGGAGAGTCCGAAGGTCGAGAGACCGTCGATCGTTTCAACCACATCTCCCGGAAGGACTCCTTGTTGGTATGCCGGTCCGAAGTCGAACACGGCGAGAACGACTAGGTCACAGCCATTTCCGATCGGGCCACACGCTCCCCCACCGACGGACCTGGCTCCCAGGATCATGCCGAGCGAATAGACATGTCCCGATCCGAGCTCGTCCAACCGGTCGGCGTACTCGGGTTCCAAGTAGGCCGAGAACGGATCGAGACCCAACCTGAACATGCCGTGGACAGCCGCTTCGACAAGGCCCTGGACTGCAAGACCCTCCAGTTGGCTGCGCAGAGCGATTGCCTCGCACACGCCCTCGAAGGCTTCGGTCGGAATCGTGCACCTCAACGGTGCCCGGTCCACCGGAGCCCCTTCCAAGCTTTGCGCGCGTTCCACCCCGGCCACGGCTGCGGCCGCCAGGGACGCCATCTCTGGGTTGTCGATGTGGTTTGTTGCGATCAGTTCTACCGCGCGACAGAGCACCGACCAGGGCCTCGATGGCGCGCTAGAACAGGCCCGCATCTCGTACCCCGCAGGTTCGATCGCCAGCTCTGTCGTCGTCGTTAACTGCGTCGTGGTGGTGGAACCTGGCACCGTGGTGGTCGGTGAACACGAGACGAGCAGCGCGGCAGCGACTATTGGAACCAGCCTGGTCATCGGGGCAAAGCCTTTCGGATGATGAAGCCGTAACCCACTAGGGCGATTGCCGCGAACGAGAACCACTGAACGGCATAGGGCAAGTGAGGACCCGGGTCGTCGGTGTCTGGTTGCTCCAATCGCACCGGCAACGAATCAGGGCTCGGATCAGTCTGCTGAATCCACACCGGCGCCAGGTTCTCGAACTGATCCGAGAGGCGCTCGAGGTCTATCCGGGCAACAACCGACAACGTCCCTTCCGGCTCGGTCGGGCCAATAGAAGGTCGGACCTGGGAAACCCTCGTCAAACCATGCACGGTCACAGTTCCCGAGGGTGGTGGGACGGCTGTCACGGGTGGGGCCTCGGCAGCGAGCGGCACCCACCCCCGGTTGACCAAGACGGTTCCTGCGTTCGTGAGAAGCGGGGTGACGACGTGGAATCCGGCACGGTCGTTGGCGACCTGAGAGCGGACCAGAATCTCCGCATCAGGGACGAATTCACCGGTGACAACCACCGGCCGGTAGGCGAGCGAGTCGAGATCGTCCCCCGCAGCAGCGAGCACGACCACCAGTTCAGTTGGCTGGCCGGACATCCGACTCGCAGTGACGGTGTTTTCCAGCGTTCGCTCCGCATGCCGCCCGAGTTGCCATTGTCCCAGCGACACAAAGACCGCAGAGATTGCCGCCACCACGACGGTTGCGATTATCCAGCGCGGAGATCTAAGTAGTTGCCACACAGACCGGATTGTGGTCGCTTTGCGAACGAGGTCAGGCAGCTTCGACTTTCTCGGCCCCCACCAGACCCCTTGCGATGATCAGCGCTTCTTCTGGTCCGTCGGCTGCGATGGCTGTCGGACGCGACACGAGTTCGGACAGCGCTTCTTGACCGAGGTCAACCAGCAAGCGAGCGAGATCGTCTGTCCAGAACCATGCCACTTCGAGAACCTCCGGAGTCGTGGGCGAGAGTCTGAACCTAGCGAATTCGAGCGCACACGACTAGCGAGGATTTTCGCGTTCTCAGCGGGTAACTGTCACACCGTTGCGACGCGGATCAGTCGTCGCGGTGACCGACCCGTCCGGGTGATGTATCGCCACTCCCACTCCACCGAAATACATGTGGAGATCGTCAAAAGCACGGTTCGAATCACTATGCGCCGGCACGACCACCCCCGGCTCATGGGCGATTGTGACTGTCTCGGCCACATCCACGTGGACCCGGGGGGCGGAGACCGCGTCCGCCGGACTGGCGCCATGTTCGAGGTGGATCAGCGTCTGGGCAATGGCGCTCGTGATCCGATCTGCTCCTGGCGAACCGATGGCGAGCGACCGACCATCGGCGTGTTTGCCGACGGTGGGCGCCATGTTCGAGTTGAGACGTTCCCCGGCTCTCATGCGGTCCCGGTCCCCCACCAACTCGAGCTCGCCCAGCCCGTTGTTCATCCACATGCCGGTGCCGGTGGGGATCACGCCAGAGCCGTAACCGGCCGACAGCGTTACGGCACAAACCGTGTCGTCTCCCGCCGCCGAGACGTGAGCGGTAGATGCCGACCGGATCGGATCTCCAGGCAAGCTCGCCAAGAAGTCACGGATTTCAATCACTCGATCATCGGATAGATCGCCACGTCGCCAGCCGAGAACGAGACGCTGTGCAGCGATCATCTCGGCGGGAGTGCCTGTAGGAGCCAGCGCCAACAAGGCGAATAGGGCGGCACCGCCAACCGCCGGCGGTGGGTTGGTGGCCAACTCCCACTGCCCAAGGTTCATCTGGAGCGGTGTGCGTCGCTCCGCTCGAAAAGCTCGCAGGTCCTCGGCGCCTATGTGGCTTCCCCTTTCCCACAGGTCCAATGCGATCGCATGACCCAGATCACCCCGATAGATGTCGTCCGCACCGTGGGATGCCAGACGCTCGAGCGACGCTGCCAAGCCCTCTACCAGGACAAGATCACCGACCCTCAACGGACCTTCACCGGATCGCAAGGCGCGCGATCCAGCCGGATCCCGATCGAATACAGGGACCAGTGAGTAGTCGAGGTAAAGAGCCGATGTCGGGCCAAGCGGTGTACCGGCCGCTGCCAGATCGATGGCAGGGGCAATCACCTCTCGCCAGGGCACTGTCCCGTGCTCGTCGTGGGCCAATCCGAAAGCGGCCCATGCTCCTGGTACCGCGATCGAAGCCGGACCAACTTCGGTGGTGATGCCTCCGCCGTACTCCATCGACACCATGTGTTCGACAGGTTCAGGGTTTGGGCCACCCAATCCGGGAACCGCCATGTAGCCGTCGTAGACCACAGCTGACCCGGCGGCCGGCCATACGGTGACGAAGGCACCCGCGCCGGGGGAAACGACTCCTGGTTCGCTGACCATCGCAGCCACGGCAGCCGCGATGGCTGCATCGACGGCTCCCCCTCCGAGATCTATAACGTTCGCCGCTGCCTGTGCTGCAGCGGGCGACGGAGCGGCGACAGCGACATGACCCATGGCAAGCGAGGCTACATCGAACGCCGACGCGACAGATTCCCGCGCTCTTTGGCGGGGCTCACCTGGTCAGCGAATACCTCAATCCGATTGCGGCGGCCTGTGGGGCTGTCATACGAGCGTCGCTGCACCGACCCTGTCACCCACACTCTGGTCTCAGCCTTGAACGGGTAGTCCAACACTTCACCGGGCGGATCCAACAGCACGACAGGTACGACATCGATGCGCCGCCTCGGCTCCTCGGCGCTGGTCGTCACCAGAAAGTGCAGCGCCTGTGCTCCGGAGTCGTAGATCCGCAGCTCGGGTTCGGTCGCCAAACGGCCACACAGCACGGCGAGATTGATGTCGTCGTCGAAATCGATTTCCAGGTCGAGGTTCATTCGAACTCCTTCGACCGTCCGAGGAGGTGCCTAGTCGAAAGTAGGGATCACCTCTGACAGAATCTCAGCTGAGCAAGTCGTCGTACTTGGTGAGCCACGGAATGTCGGGATCGGCGTTCCGGATGGCCAACACGAGCCGACGGGCTGTTTCCCTATCACCTCTGGCGTCGGAGACTCTCGCAGCGACCGCCCACCGGCGCAGAGTGCTCTCGGAGGGTGTCGAAATGAGCCTCCCCGGCTTGATCGCCAGCCACGCCCGCTCGGTTTCGCCTCGGTCAAGCAGGAAGCTGGCGTAGACCACACGTACCTCGTCCTCGGCTTCTTTGCTGCCTCCCAGCTCCTGAAAGAGCTCCCAGGTCTTGTCGACAGCGATGGCGTCGGCGCCCGTGGCCCGTTGGCAGTCGATCTCGATCGCCATGTGGTCCGTGGAGCCCGTCAGTCGCCGATAAGTACGCAGCTCGCGCAGGGCTTCTTGCCACTGTTCGAGCTGGTAGGCGGAAAGACCGAGCATCTCGCGAATGGTGGCCGACCTCGGCGCCAACTCCTTGGCCTTGCGCAGTGCGCCAGCAGCCTTGCCGAAACGTTCCTCCGCAAATGCGGTAAGCCCGGCTTCGAGTTCGGCGATCGCTGCCTCGCGTCGTTCCTTGGGAGCTGAGTGATTGATCTCGTCCCTTATCCAGCGGGGAAGCTGACCCGTGCCCGCCGTTACCTCTCGACGTGCACTAGCCGGTCCGCGATCGCGCGGGCCATCCGAATCCCGACCCCTCGAGTCATCCCTACCCCGAGAATCGCCTCCCGATCGGGGTCCTCTGGATCCTGGTCCTTTGGATCCTGGTCCTCCGGGGCCTGAGCCTCCCGGCCGGGAACCACCGGAGCGGGGCCCGCCCGAACGGGGCCCGCCTGAGCGGGGTCCGCCCGAACGCGAGCCGCCTGAGCCGCCCGGCTTGCCGGGAGACGAGGGACGGCGGTTGGGCTTGCGTCCGTCATTGGAGCGGTCAGTCATCGGTCTTTCCTCAGTCGTCGGCCTGATCAAGAAAGGGCCGTAGCTGGTGCCACGGCCCTCCCAAATTTAATGTCCGGCGGTGACCTACTCTCCCAGGGGACTACTCCCCAAGTACCATCGGCGCTGGCGGGTGTCACTTCCGTGTTCGGAATGGGAACGGGTGGTACCCCGCCGCTAACGCCACCGGACAAAACATTCAGTGTTCGGGGGCAACCCGAGCACTCCATAGCGAGCACATCAATTGTCTACGGATTCAATTCCAAGCCCTCGG
>JBGTKD010000168.1:0-1576 GCA_041744795.1 Acidimicrobiia bacterium | reverse complement strand
CAACAGGACCACTTCACTGAACCGGCCAGGGCACGGTCTGGGTAAAGGGATCCAACATCCCCGGGTTGAACAGTGCTCACCAGCCGGCCAGCTCCACCCCCAGCATCACACAAAACCGAGGGATACACCCCCATTAGGGTTAAGTCCCGCGCATACGCGGGAATTAGCGAACAGAATGGCGGCGGCTCGGTCCACGCGTTCGATCTATCGCTCCCTGGAAGACCAACCTGCGTTGCGAAGTTGTTCGAAGGAGTCGAGGAGCAGGTCCAGGGCGAACTCGAACTCGTACTGTTCGTCACAGGACGAGCCGACTTTGGTGGTGTCGCCGCCACTGGCATCCATGGCGATGGCAACGATGTTGGGATATGCCTGGCTGACCTGGGCCAGCATCGCCTCTCGTGCCTGCGGGTCGTCGGGTATCGGCATGGCGTCGGGGTCTTCGAAAGCCTCGGGGTTGAATCCCCAGATGCGGTAGCCCAGGGCGTGCATGGCGTGGTGGGTGAGGTCGGGCGAGAACCCACCCGCCATGAACATCCCGGATAGGGAGTCCATGTAGGTGAGTACTTCTGGTGTTCTCTGCTTGCGGGATTCGATCACTCGACGCGACCACGGGTGTCTGAGTAGAGCTTGGCGTGCCGAGAGGATCCTGCTGCGGATGGTTCCCTTCCAATCGGAGTCGGTCCGGCGTGGGTCGTACTCGGCGATCACCACATCCACCATCCCTCCAAGTAGATCCTCTTTGTTGGCGACGTGGTTGTAGAGAGCCATCGGCACCACACCTAGATCGTTGGCGAGCTTGCGCATGCTGAGCGACTCGACCCCGTCTTGGTCTGCGAGGGCTATTGCGGCTCTGAGGACTCGCTCTCGATTCAGGTGTGCGCGCCGGGGATCGGCTTCCTTTTGAGTGGCCATGACGTACAGCGTACATCCGAGTCTTGACCATGCCGCGCACCGGCGTGGACCACCGAGAACGTCAGAGTCCTACGTGGTCACAGCGGCGGTCGTCCAAGTTGCTCTTGACGTATGAACAAGAAAACTGTACAAATGTACGACCTCGCTCTGAGCTGACGATCCGAATCGACCGATTGAGGTTTTGATGAGCACAACGACTGATCTCACGAGCCTGAGTGCGGGCGAACTTGTAGCGGCAATAGCCCATGGGTCGGTCTCCAGCGAGGCGGTCGTCCGGGCGCACATAGAGCGCATCGAGGAGGTGGACGGTGCCCTCAACGCGGTCGTCGCCCGGCGGTACGAGCAGGCTGAACAGGAGGCGCGAAACGCGGACCAGGCCCAGCTCGCTGGGGAGCCGCTTCGTTCGCTTCATGGGCTGCCGGTGACAGTCAAGGACCAATTCGATGTCGCTGGTCTGCCGACGAGCTTCGGGGTCGCTCGGCTCGCTGAACGGCCAGCGGCATCTGACGGCGCGATGGTGGATGCACTTCGCCGTGCTGGTGCGATCGTCCTCGCTAAGACGAACGTGCCGCAGGGATTGGGTGTCTATGAGACGGTTAACGAGCACTTCGGTCGAACAAACAACCCGTGGGACC
Source organism: Acidimicrobiia bacterium (assembly GCA_041744795.1). Taxonomy (GTDB): domain Bacteria; phylum Actinomycetota; class Acidimicrobiia; order Spongiisociales; family ZC4RG35; genus DATHWB01. The sequence continues at coordinate 29 of JBGTKD010000168.1, read as the reverse complement.
TCTCGCGCACACCGGGCGGGAGCAGCGGG
>JBGTKD010000167.1:0-16460 GCA_041744795.1 Acidimicrobiia bacterium | reverse complement strand
CGGCAGGCTCGAAGCACAGAGCAGTGGAGACGGCGAAACTGTTGGTGGTATCGATATTTACGGTGGTGGGCCGGGCAGGGCTCGAACCTGCAACCGACGGATTATGAGTCCGCTGCTCTAACCGATTGAGCTACCGGCCCGTGTCGGAGAGGGTAAGAGATTCGTCGGCAAGGGGCACAACTAGGACGAACTCGGTCTGGTCGTCGCGCCGTCGATGGTGCAGAGTGCCACCCATAGCTTCGGCGAGTTTGCGCGAGACGTACAGGCCGAGTCCCATCGAGAATGGCTCGCCGTCGACGTCGCCCGAGTGTTCGAACGCCTCGAACAGGCGCGGCTCGCGACTCTCGGGTACACCAGGTCCGTCGTCCCACACGACAACGTGACACATCCCGTCCTGGGTCACGGCTGAAATCCCGACATGGCTCCCGCCGTACTTGACGGCGTTGGACACGAGGTTGCGCAAGATCTGGCGGAATCGACCGGGATCGACCAGAACAGTCGGGCTCAATGATGCGTGATCGATCTCGATGCTGTGCCTCGTCGCCCATACGCTCACCGACGCCACGACCTCCGGCCGCAAATGTGTGGGAGTGACGTTGACGGTCACAGAGTCGGTCTCCAAGCGTGAGGCCACCAACAAATCCTCGACTAGAAACGACACCTCGCGCGACTGCTCCACGATCACGGCGATGAATTCGTCGCGCTCGGCAGGGTCGAGTTGGTCGGGACTGGCGAGCATCTCGGAGAATGCGACGACAGCCGTCAGCGGCGTGCGAAGCTCGTGAGAGACCGTGGCGATGAACTCGTCCTTGGAGTGGACAAGTTCCTGCAACCGCGCTCTCAGTTTGACGATTTCGGAGACGTCCCGGACCGCCCCAAGCACAAGCCGCTCCCCGTCGCCTTCGAGTTCGGATAGCGAAACCAGGACAGTCGTGACGGTGCCATCGCGATGACGACCGACGAACTCCATGTTCGTCCCCGAAATAAGGCGACCGGACTTGTAAGCAGCTTGAACGGACGAGTGATGGCGGTTATAGGTGTCGGCGTCCATCATCATCGCCATCGTTTCGCCAACGAGTTCTTTCGGCTCGTATCCAAACGTGGCGGCGAACGCGGGATTGGCGTATCGGATTTTCGAGTGAAAGTCGATCACGACGATTCCCTCGCTTGACGTCTCGGTCACGACGTTGGCGAAATCGCCGGAGCCGGGAACGACGGCGTTGAAGAGGCTCTCTTCCCGAGAGGCTCGGGCGATGAACGAGCCCAGCCAATACAAAGCCGGCCCCACAGCGACGATGACGACGATTGCGTAGCCGAACATCGCGCCCTGGGACCAGCCGGGAGGCTCGCGCACAACCCAGTTGACTACTGCGACCATCAAGGCAAAGGCGGTGACTGCGGGGAGTATCACGCGGAGAATCGGGCCGGTGGCGAACACCACCGCCGTGCCAATCACGTAGGCGAGTCCTGCGGCTTCGACGCCGGGGAAAGGTCGGGAGACATAGATGGTCGTGAAGATGATGACGGCGTCAGCCAGGACCGGAATGTTCGGATTGGTGAAGCCGTTCCGCATCTCGACGACCGCGACTACTGCGACCAAGCCAGCTCCAACAACCAGCGGCCAGGCGAGCGGTTCGAGGATGGCAACAAGCGCGAACCCGGCAGTTGCCAAAGAAGCGGTGAGGACTCTCGCCCGCCGATAAACCGAGCGCGTGGATACAGCCGCTGGGCTCATCTGGTGACTTTCTCAGGGACGACGGAATTCACCGGGCACCCTCGCCACTAGCACATCAGACGGCACCGAACGAAGAACTGTGGCTGCAATCGAGCCGAGCAGCACGATCTTGGTGGCACCCGCGCCGCGGCTACCCACGACAACTAGGTCAGCGTTGCGGCGTCGAGCCACGTCCTCCAGACCCGACTCCGCTGGGCCGTCAGCCAGATACGGGCGCACCCGACCCGGCCAGCGATCGACGAACTCCTCCAGTCGAAAGCCTGCGTCGTCCAGGCGCACCCTTCTTGCCTGATCGACCTCTTCGGGAAACATGCCGGCCGCCAGCATGAACGAATCGAAGCGTGAAGGCAGCACGTAGGCAGCAGTGATCTCGGCGTCGGGGGCCCAACGCATCGCCGCCTCGACCGCGAGGGCTGAACCTTCGGAGAAATCGACACCAACGATCACTCTTCGATACGACACCCGAGGTTGCCGACGCACGACAAGGACGTCACTTCTAGCTGTTTCGCTCACCCGGAACGCGGTCGGACCGACCTCCACGTTGTCGGTGGTAGAACAGCCGACCACAACGAGGTCCACCGACTTCGACGCTTTGACCAGTTCGAACGAAGGGGCGCCCTTTGTGGTCACCGTGTGCACGGGAACCGTCGCCCTGTCCGCACACCACTCGGCTATTTCCTTGGTCATCGCTAAGCGGTGGAGACGGACGATCTCGGCCACTCCGTTGTCGACCAACGCCTCAGTGAGAGGTTCGATCGAGTGGAATATCCGAACCTCGCCGCCGACTGCCTCGGCGACAAGTCGGCTGCGGTCCGCAACTCGTCTCCCGAGGGGAGTGAGATCGATCGCAGCAAGCACCGTGGTCAATGGTTCCTCCTCCCTGACCGCGGGACGGCATGCTACCCGCCAGTCGCCTGGCCGCGCCCCAACCAGATTCTGGGGAGAGGAGCACGCACCGCCAGTTCGAGGGTGTCCAGGTATTCGACACGTGTGAGTTCAACTGCCCCGAGCCTGACCAGGTGGTCGGTCGCCCATTGGACATCGAGTAGCAGTCCACCGGATGAGCGGAAAGCCTGAACGAAGCGAACCAGGGCGACCTTGGAGGCGTCACTTTCTCGATGAAACATCGACTCGCCGAAGAAGGCTCCTCCGATACCCACCCCATAGAACCCTCCGACTAGTGAGTTTCCGAGCCAGCATTCGACCGAGTGCGCCCATCCCAGCCGATGAAGATCGGAGTAGGCATCGCGAATCTCAGTGTTGATCCAACTCCCATCGCGGGAAGGATCGGCACAGCCTTCCACCACCTCGTCGAACGCCTCATCGACCGTCACCTCGTATCGGTTGAGAGAGCGTCTCAGGCTGCGACTGATACGGAGGCCGTCCAACGGGATGACGCCTCGGCGATTCGGCGACCACCATCCGAGTCGACCATCTGAGAGGTGCATCGGAAATAGTCCGGTCCGATAAGCGCTAAGCAACGTGCCGGGGGCGAGGTCGCCTCCAACGGCCACACAGTCCTCGGGACCACAAAGTCTCGGATCCGGGAGCGAGAAAGCAGAAGGAGGGGGTTCGACGGGCCAGTCGGCCGTCATGCGGTCCAGCCCAAGAAGGCACTGCCAAGGTTCACGTAGGCGTACCAGAAGGCCACCGCCAAGACCGGCCCGACCAGGCCGATCCACCAATGTTCGGCCGAAAGACGGATGGTCATCAACAACGCGAACGCCCCGACCACGTTGAGGATGATCAGCCAGGGCCAGGTGGGGACTACCAATCCGGAGGCCAGGTATAAGAACGCCACGAAGCCAAACAGCCCCAGACCCGCCAAACGGCCGAGCCGTTGGCCGCGGCTCCGGTCAGCCACGCGACCTTCTCACATGAATCGACCGGGCACCGCGCAAGAAGAAGCCAGGTGTCCAGTCAAGGTCCTCGGGCTGCATGTCGAGTTCCAGTCGGCCAAGGCGATCCCGGATAACCCCAAACGCGATGTGGGCTTCACGTCGGGCCAGCGGGGCACCAAGGCAGAGGTGAATCCCCGACCCGAAGGCGATATGACGGTTTGGTTCACGGCCAAGATCAAGGACATCCGGCTCGTCGAAGACGGCTGGATCGCGGTTGGCACCCATCAGGATGGGTACGACGATGTCGCCAGGATGCAGCGTTGAACCGCCGACCTCGATTTCGTCATAGGCCCACCGGATTGTCGTCGACTCGACCGGTCCGTGGAATCGAAGCAGTTCTTCGGTCGTGGACTCCACGGAAACCTCGTTGTCGAGCAGGCGGCTGAACTGATCCTGGTTGCGCATCATTTCCAGCACTCCGTTGCCGATCAAGTTGACTGTTGTCTCGTGGCCGGCGACGAGAAGCAGGAACACCATCGCGAGAAACTCCTGGTGATCGAGTCGCTCTCCGTCCTCCTCGGCGTGCAGCAAAAAGCTGATCATGTCGTCGCGCGGATCCGACCGACGAACCTCTGCCAGGTCGTTCAGGTATTGGATGAACTCCATTCCCGCGGTCATCGACTCTTCCTCGGTTCCCTTCCGGCCCAAGAACAGATCTGTCCACGCTCGGAAACGAGATTGGTCAGCCGCTGGCACGCCCAGCATCTCGGCGATCACGATCACAGGGAGTGGGAGAGCCAGAGCCTCGATAAGGTCGAAGGACGCCTGATCGCCGATGTCGTCCACAAGCCGTCCAACAATCGCATCTATGCGCGGCACCAGGTTCTCGACCGCCCTGTTCGAGAATCCGTCCCGCACGAGGCCACGCAGCCTCGTGTGATCCGGGGGGTCGGAGAACAACATGTTGCGACCCAGAATCTCGAAGGGACCCTGGTCACCGAAGTCCACCACCAACGACGGGTCGAGATGCTTCTGCGGCTCCTTGCCCATGACCGGCGAGCGGAGAGCCTTCACACAATCCTCATAGCGCGTGAGAATCCAAAAGGCGTTGCCTGTAACCGGCCCGATGCGAGAGGCTACAGGCTCAACGGCGCGGAGTTCGTTCCAGTACGAGTGAGGGTCGGGACGAATGACCGGATCCCACGGTTCGGGCAGCATCGCCGAAGACGATACTCGCCGCCCGAAAACTGACTCGCAGGTCAGCGGCGGGACGGATGCCGCTCGCCCACGGCATCGACGATGGCTTGCAAGAGAGAGTCGCCGCCGCCGTGGCCGGCGTCGCCCAGGACCTTCAGGCGACTGGTCGTCCACTCCTGGCTGAGCCGCCAAGGAGTCTCCAACGGGCTGCTGACGTCCCAGCGCCCATGGATGAGAGTCCCAGGGATCCCGTTCAGGGTGGCCGCGTTCCGAAACAGCTGGTCCTCGTCAAGAAATGCCGCATTGCTCCAGTAGTGAGTGACGAGGCGGGCGAACCGGAGACGGAACTCGGGATCCGCATACTGGAGGCTCGGTTCATGTCCGGGCGTGAGAGAGACGTGGGCGTCCTCCCAGCGACACCACTCACTCGCCGCGAACTCGCACACGCTCGGGTCCAGATCGAAGAGCATCTCTGCGTACGCGTCGACCGGTCGCATGTGGCGCAGCCGATCGGGGACCGCCGAGACGAACCGGTTCCACTCCTCAGGAAAGATCCTGCCGACATCCTGGGTGAGCCACTCGACCTCGCGCCGTGACGTAGTCGTCACTAACCCAAGTACCAGCGCCTGGATATGGTCGGGGTGGGCCTGGGCGTAGGCGAGACCGAGGGTGGTGCCCCAGGACAATCCGAGGATCGTCCAGGCTTCAACGCCATGGATGATCCGGAGGACCTCGATATCGTCGATCAGATGGGCGGTGGTGTTGGTCGAGAGGTCGGCGTCCGGTTCGCTCGCCAGTGGCCGGCTCCGTCCACTCCCCCGCTGGTCGAAGAGAATGACCCGGTATCGGTTTGGATCGAAGAATCGCCTCTGGCCTGGCGAGAAGCCTGACCCTGGTCCGCCATGCAGATACAGCGCAGGCTCGCCTTCGGGGTTGCCGCACGCTTCCCAGTAGATCTGGTGGCCGTCGCCGGTGTCCAGCATGCCCGTGGCGTAGGGCTCGATCGCTGGGAATTGCACCGACACCCTTCACCTGCCCGACTCGATCGACGGGAGAGTACCGGTCGGAGCGTCAGCCTCGGTTGACCAGCGGAGCGACCTTCGTGCCGAGCAGCTCAATCGAACGTAGGACCTTTTCATGGGGAAGGGTTCCAACGCTCACGTGCATCATGAAACGGCTGATACCGAGGATCTCTTTCCAGCGGAGGATCTTCTCGGCCACCTGCTCTGGGTTCCCGAGCACCAATGACCCGTGAGGAGCACGCATCATCTCGTACTGCATACGCGTCATCGGTCCCCAGCCGCGTTCGCGGCCGAGCCGGCTCATAGCGATGGAATAGGACTCGAAATACTCTTCAGCCGCCTGCTCTTCGCTGTCGGCAACGTAGCCGTGGGCGTGAACTGCGAGCGGTACCTCGGCCGGGTCGTATCCCGCCTCGGTCAGAGAGCGACGGTGGATGTCTGCGAGACCCGCGAAGCGCTCGGGGTCACCGCCGATGATGGCCAACGCCACAGGCAGCCCACGGGTACCTGCACGGACCATCGAGGCCGGATTTCCTCCAACCGCCACCCAGATAGGGAGTGGGTCCTGCTGGGGCCGAGGGAAAACCGTCTGGATTTCGAGCGGTGCCCGGAAACGGCCCTTCCAGGTGACCCGCTCTTCGTCTCGAATCTTTAGGAGAAGGTCGAGCTTCTCAGCGAACAGCTCGTCGTAGTCGGCGAGATCGAACCCGAACAGCGGGTAGGACTCGATGAAAGACCCACGGCCGACCATCAGTTCGGCTCGCCCACCCGAAAGGAGATCGAGGGTGGCGAACTGCTGGAACACCCGCACGGGATCGTCCGACGAGAGAACGGACACGGCGGGTGTGAGACGGATTGTGTTCGTCCGGCCGGCGATTGTCGCCAAGACAATTGCTGGAGCGGAGACAGCGAAGTCTGGGCGATGGTGCTCGCCGACGCCGTAAACCTCCAAGCCCACGGCTTCCGCTAGTTCCGCCTCGGCCAAGACCTGTTGGAGGCGAGTGCCGTGATCGATGATCTCGCCCGTCTGTGGGTCCGGCATCGTCTCGGCGAAAGTCGTCAGTCCAAGTTCCATATGGTCGGTCACGGTAGAAGACAAGGCAAAAATCCCCTCCTTCTATTCCCGTCCCCGTTCCGCGGGCCAGATGGGACGCCGGCGTCCGATCTAACCCTGGGTAGGCGTGAGGGCGGCGGCGGTTCTGCGGCGGTCCCAGGGCAGGTAGAAGGCTGAACCGAGGACCATTGCCACACCGACACCCATGAAAGCCTCGGTGTACCCGAAGTGATCGATGACAAAGCCAACGACCGGGACCAGGCCGAGTATGGCGATGTCGAAGATCGAGGTGAAGGTTGCAATGGCCGATCCCCGTTCCGAGGTGCGGGCGCGAGTGACGACCTGGGCACTCAGCACCGGAAAGGCCACCCCATGTGCTGCACCGCTCAACGCGGCAGCCGCGATAAACCCCAGGTTGCTGGCGGCCGAAGACAGCAGCACCATGCCGATTCCCATCGAGGCAACTCCGGCAGCAACGGTAAGCCGAGCGTTCATCCGGTCGAACCGGGCTCCGGTCAGTAGCCGCGTCGAAACTGCCATGCCCCCGTATACGCCGAAGAAGAGACCTAATGAGCCCATCGTCGGATGGGTTTCAACGAAGGTGCGCATGAATGAGAAGAGGGTCTCTGTGCCCATCGCGAAGATAAGTGTGATGAACCAGATGATCCGGAGGTCGGGCTGGGCAAGGGCCGCCCAAAAGGAGCGCCGCGCCCTCTCCCCCATCACCGGCAGCGCAGGGAGTCGCCACACGAGAACCCATCCGATCAACGACAGCACCGCTGAAGCAGCGATCGCCCCCGTGTATCCCGCCGTTGCGATAATCCGGTCACCTACAAGGTTCGCCAGCGCGATCGGGATCAAACCCGACAAGCCAAAGATTGCAAGACCCCTCGCTCGCATTTCGACCGGAAGCGTGTCTGCGGCGTAGGTGAGCGTGCCAGTGAAGATGGCGATCTGGCCAGCCCGAGCTATGACGAACGCACCGACCAGCACTACGCCAACCGTGTCGGCGCTCAACAGCCCGATCAAAGCGACGATATGCACGATTCCGCCCACCCGGATCACCGTTCGCCTGCGGACGACATCGAGAGCCTTACCCAAGAGCGGCCGGATCGCCAGCCCGATGAAGGCAGCCACCGAATAGATCAACCCGATCGCGCCCTCACCTAATCCCAGTTCGAGAAAGCGACCTGGGACATTGACCAGCAGGAAAAAGCCGACCCCTTGAAAGAAACCGACAACCCACACGAGCGCGAACGCCGGGATGCGAAAGAGTTCGCGCATGACCAGACGCTACATCTGCCCCCAGCAGCCGAAATCCGTGTACCGCTACGACAACTGATGCTCCCCGCGGACGGTGGCACCGATGACGAAGCCCGCCGAGATGAGCACGGCGTTCTTGACGATGTATTGACCCTCCAGGGTCAGCACGAAGGGGAAGTCAGACCAGATCTGCTCCGGGAAAATGACAAGCGGTGTCAGGGTGCCGGCCATCTGGAGAAAGAGCAGCAGCAGCGTCACCCGTAGGAACCGACCGACCAACAACCCGAATCCGATAAACAGCTCAAGACTGGCGAGAGCCAGCCGAGCAACGTCCTCAGATAGGAGGCCAAACGTGAGTGCCATCGTGGTGTCTGTGGCGATCTGGTCGGCGGGGCTCATCCCCGGTACGAGCTTGAGCGCTCCAAACCAGATGAAGATAAGCCCGATGCTCCAGCGCAGCATGGTGACCCCGTGGTTGGCCATCCAGCGCGTGACTCGCCGATCGATGGTGTCGAATTGATCCCGAAGGTCCATGGCCCCAGGTTACGAGAGCACGGGGCGATCGGATCAGGGAACCAGAGACTGTGGGTGTCTGCCCCGTCCCGATAGTGGTTGTCGTGGCCTTACGCTCCGGACGTGAACCTAAGACAGTTCGGGGTGGTCATCGTCGGAATCGTGCTCGTCGGCTGCGTCGCCGAAACGGCCGACGAGGCGAGTGAAACGACATCCACCGCCTCGACCACGTCCGCCAGCGAGGCGACGACCACCGCAGTCCCGGCGCCCTCGACCCCGACCACCAGCCCAACCACCACTACCACCCTCGACCCTCACGCCTCGCCTCAGTGGCTCGGGACGCGCCCTCTCCCCCTTCGACCGGACGGGTTCGGCGAGGTCTTACCCACTCCACCCGAACTGATCGATCGAGCCTTCGCTCCACCCCCGCTGTTTCCCCCGCAGTCTGATACCGCGTTCCTCGTCGATGTCGGACCGATTCCACCCGACGTGGCAGCGCGTTCCACCTGGTCACCCGAATGTCCTGTGAGCCTCGAGGAACTGGCCTACATCACTCTCACGCATTGGGGATTCGACGGCCGAATCCACACCGGGGAACTGATCGTCAACGCAGCCCACGCCGAGGCGATAGTCGATGTGTTCGCCCAACTTCATGAAGCCCGTTTTCCGATCGAAGAGATGCGCGTCATCCGCATCGACGAACTCGACGCGCCCCCCACCGGCGACGGGAACGTCACGACATCCTTCGTCTGCCGGCCGGCGGTCGGCTCGACAAGCTGGTCCATGCATTCCTACGGCTTGGCTATCGACATCAACCCATTCCACAACCCATATCTCAAGGGAGATCTTGTGCTCCCGGAACTGGCCTCGTATTACCTCGACCGGGAAATGGGCCTACCGGGGATGATCGTGGAGGGAGATGTCGCAGTGACCGCCTTCGACGAGATCGGGTGGTTCTGGGGAGGTCGGTGGAACAGCCTGTTCGACTGGATGCACTTCTCGGTCAACAACCGCTGACCTGACTCAGACCAGCCCGGTTTCGATCAGTACGGCTCCCTCGGTGGCCCCGACAGATCCGAACAAGTTCGATCCGGCAGGGAGAAGACGCGAGTCACCGACAGTCAGCGTTTCGCCTCCTAGAGACGCCTCACCGGCGACCACGGTGACGAAGCGCAGTTCGGGCCGTCGGTCGAGTTTCACCCCAGTCTCGTCCGCCCGGTGCTCACGCATCCAGTAGTGCGGCGACGTGACCAACTGGCGCGTGGAGTCACTGACACCCAACGAAAAGGCTGCAGGATCGTCTCTTATGGCCGAACCCATCGCCTCATGGATGTGGAGCTCTCGACCCTCCCGTCGGTACTCTTTCGTCCAGTCGTAAAAGCGGAAGGTGGTGTCAGAAGGGGTCTGAACTTCGAGGACCATGACCCCGGCGCCTAGTGCGTGCACCCGCCCAGCCGGGATGTGATGGAAGTCGCCTGCGTTCGCTGGCAACCGGTCCAGCAAGCCGACCACGGCCGCTGTCCCCGCCGCAGCCGCGAACTCCACGTCTGAGACATCCAGACGAATGTCGAACCAGATCGATGAGTCGGCTTGCGCCTCGATCACGTACCACGACTCGGTCTTTGGACGAATGGACTCCTCGGCGATGCTCGGATGGACTTGGACAGACAGATTCTCACGCGCATCGAGCAGCTTCACGAGAAGCGGGAAGCGACCATCGTCAGTCGGCGCCGCGCTTCCCAGGAACTCTTCGCCGTAGCGATCTATGAGCTCTGAGAGAGTCGCCCCTGCCAGTGGGCCATCAGCGACCCTGGTGCACGTCTCTGGGTCTGATCCCAAGTCGGCTAGTTCCCAGCTCTCGCCAATCAGAACACCCTTGGGCAGCGACCGGCCCAAGCGCTCAAGCCTGCGACCGCCCCAAGGGCGCACGGCAGGTAGCGGTTCGAGGCGGATCTGGTCCGGCAGCATCGAAGCAACGTAACCAGGCGTGGAGCAATCCGGCCACCGAACGTCGCAATTGGGGCAGAATGGTCACATGCCCGACGAGCTAACTGATCGCAGAATTCCCGCGATTTTCCTGAGCCACGGCGCCCCTCCGCTGGCTGATGACCCTCTGTGGACTCGCCAGTTGGCACAGTGGTCGTCCGATATGCCCAAGCCCAGCGCGGTGCTGGTCGTGTCCGCCCACTGGGAAGAAGACCCACTCACAATCGGAGCAACAACGACCGTGCCGTTGTACTACGACTTTTGGGGATTCCCCCAGAAGTACTACGAGGTGAGGTATTCAGCACCGGGAGCACCCGCGCTGGCCGCCGCGGTACGTCGCCTTCTCGCCGACGGCGGATACTCGAGCCAGGATGACCCTCGGAGGGGACTCGACCACGGAGCGTACGTCCCGCTCGTCGAGATGTTCCCCGATGCCGACGTACCCACATTGCAGATCTCGATGCCGACTCTTGATCCCAGGCAGTTGTACGAGATAGGACGATTGCTCGCGCCTCTGCGAGACCAGGGCGTTCTGATCATCGGTAGCGGCTTTTCCACCCACAACCTACGCGAGATGCGCATGGATCGCCCTGCCTACGACCCGCCTCCGTCATGGTCAGAGGAGTTCGACGATTGGCTCGCCCGTCAGGTAGCAGCCAACGAGATAGACGCCCTGATCGACTTCGAGCGGAAGGCACCCGCTGCTGGTATCGCCCACCCGCGGACCGAGCACTTCGCTCCCCTCTTCGTCACTCTGGGAGCAGCCGAGACCGAGGGCTCAGCTGGGCGGAGCGTTGTCGAGGGATTCTGGTTCGGGCTCTCGAAACGGTCGATGCAGTTCGGCTAGTCAGCGACCGATTCGTTCAGAGGTCACCACAGCACCGATAACTGCCCCAGCGGCGTCGCACACCGGTGCACAGTGAGTACGGGTTGTCACTTCGACGCCGTCGACCCGCGTGATCCGCAGATAGAAGGGACCGGAAGCATTCCCGGTGCGGATGGTCTCAACCACCGGAGCATTCTCACTGGTGAGCGGGGTCCCGTCCTCGAAGCGAACGTCGAAGTGTCTCTGGCTTTCGGCCAATTCCTCGGGCCGTTCATCGTCGGAACTGATTCCCAACAAATCCAGCTCCGCCTTGTTAGCCCCGATTAGGCGGGGCGGATCTCCGGCAAAGATCGAGATGGCTATCGGCAGCGAGTCCATCACCTCAGCCCGTACCCGACGCTCGAAGTCCAGTTCAACACCCAGCGAGCGCCTCTCGACCCCGACCAGAGCGAGAGCCGCCAGAGCAGGGAGTACGCCCTCGGCAAAGGCAGGCTTGCGGCCTGCTTCCCACCCGACGACGAGGACTCCCTCCAATCCTTCTGACGAGCGCATGGTCACCGCTGCCAGGTCACCATCGGCGGTCAGACCAGCGAGCCATGGTGAGCCAGAATCGATCATTGTGACGGTGCCGTTCGGCTTGGACAGCACCAAGCGGGCCTGTTCGTCGAGATCGACAACCTGATGCTCCTCATTCGATGACAGCCACGACAATTTGTCGCGATACATCTCAAATACCCGGACCGCCGAAGCGCCGAGCATCTCCCGTCCAAGTCGCCCCACACCAGTCAAGATCCGATCGACGGACGTCCCGACGAGGAGGTCTGCAACTTCTTGGAGAAGTCGCGCCCGCGGCGGTGGGGTCACCTGGTCTCTTGCAACAGAAGTGAGCCTGACAGTCTCGTCGGATGCCGGGAGTTCGAATTCAAACGTCGCGCCCTTTCCATTGGGACTCTCAACAGACCTCAGCGAACCTCCCAGCATCTCGGCCAGCCGCTGACTGGTGCTGAGACCCACCCCCAGACCCTTCGACGGCGGCATTTCCCCGCCGGGAAGACCGGGGCCACTGTCGGTGAGACGGATGGTCACCAAGGCACCGTTTCGCGACAACGTCACGGAGACAGGACCGGAAGGCGCATATCTGGCGACGTTCTGAATCAGGTTGGTCAGCACCTGGCCCGCCAACGAATGGTCGGTCGCCACAACGAGAGTCGAATCGCCCAATATCCCAGTTCGGTCGCAAACATCGGGGAACCGGGCGAGCGCCTCCTCCACGATTCCCACGGCACTCACGGGCTGCCTATCGATCGCCAAAGTCCCGGAATCCAAGCGCGTGCGTTGAACTACACCGTCAATGATGGATCGCAGCTGATTGGCTTCGGAACGGGCCACCGCGAGAAGTTCGGCGATCTCGGTCTCGTCCAGGGGAACAGGCGAATCGGTCACGAGTTCGATCGCGCCCAAGACCCCCGTCAAGGGGGTCCTGAGTTCGTGCGCGAGTTCGGTGATCCGATCGTCCAAGACTGGTGTCGCCTCCGAGGCAGGAGGAGTCCTTATACAAAGCTATGCAGATGACAGTCAAGCGATCCGTCGCATCGACGACAACGAGTCGAAAGACCCTTATCCGGTCAAAGAGCGAAGCGCGGCGACCGTTCCGACCGGGTCCGACCCGACCAGAGAAACATCGATCATCGTGACACCCGCAGCGGCGAACGCCGCCAAACGATCGGCCAGAAAGGACATGTCTCCCACCAAGTGGACATCCCTCAGGAAGTCATCTGGAATCGCCGCTTCAGCCTCTGACTTGTGACCGGACAGATACAGATCCTGGATGACTTCGGCCTCGTGTTCGTAGCCGTAGCGGGCAAAAAGCGTGTTGTAGAAGTTGTGGCCTTTGGCTCCCATGCCCCCGACATAGAGCGCAGTGCGGGCACGCGCCAGATCCCGCAACGCCGGGGCCTCTTCCGTCGAGCAAAGAGCGGCTGCACAGCCAACCACCACTTGCAATGGCCCCATCCGGGGATCGCGCTTCTCAAAACCGTCACGAAGGTCGCTGCCCCAGGTGTCGTCAGCCTTGTCGGGGTAGAAGAACGCCGGGAGCCAGCCATCGGCGATCTCGGCGGTCAGCGCCACGTTGCGAGGTCCGATGCTGGCCAAAAAGATCGGGATCCTGTCTCTGATGGGTGAGTTGATCAGCTTGAGCGGTTTTCCAAGACCCGTCCCTCCTGGCAATGGGATCGGATGGTTTGGCCCATCTGCGGTGAGCACTTCGCGGCGCCAAACCTTGCGACAAATCTCAACTGTCTCCCTCGTTCGTCCCAAGGGGTCGTCATAGGCGCTGCCGTGCCACCCCTCGATGACCTGGGGGCCTGAAACGCCCAACCCCAAGCTGAAACGCCCTTCCGAAACCGAGTCGATCCCGGCGGCCGTCATCGCTATCAAGGTGGGAGTGCGGGAGTAGAGAGGCAGGATGGCCGATCCGAGTTCGATTCTCTCAGTTGCTTCGGCGATCGCCCCCAGGAGACTCACCGAGTCGAAGGTATAGACCTCCGGCACCCAAACCATGTCGAGGCCCATCGTCTCGAATTGGCGTGCCATCGCCACTGCGTCACGATGATCGCCGCCATAAGCCAGGGTGGCCGAGATCTTCACGAGACGACCTTCGAGGTACGCAGAGCTGCTATTCGGTCGGGTTCGTACCCGAGACCGGAGAGGATTTCATCGGTGTGCTCGCCAGCAGTCACCAGGGTCGGTGCCTCACCTGGCGACTCTTGGTGAAACCTCGGAGCGGGGGCCGGGTGGCCTACGCCGAGGTGCTCGACGAAGGTGCCCCTGGCGAGGTTGTGTTCATGAGCGGGAGCTTCGGCCATCGAGAGAACAGGAGCGACGCAGGCATCGGTGCCTGCGAAAATCTGAGTCCACTCTCCACGCGTTCTCGTGAGGAACACGGCGGCGAACTGGTCGATGAGCTCGGGCCAGTTAGCAAGCGAGTTCTGGTGCGGGAGCCGTTCGGGGTCGAGCCCAAGACCCGTGAGGAGCGCGGCATAGAACTGGGGCTCGATGGCGCCGACGGCCATGTGCTCGCCATCCGACGTCTCATAGGTCCGGTAGTAAGGGGCGCCACCATCAAGCAGGTTCGACTCTCGTTGCGGTGTCCACCACCCCTCCCCCAACAACGCATACTCGAGAGAACCCAGATACGCCGCACCGTCGGTCATCGCCGCATCGACGACGCACCCATCTGCACCCGACTTGACCGCCACGATCGAGGCGAGAACGCCCGCGATGAGAACCATCGCTCCACCGCCGTAATCACCTACGAGGTTGAGGGGCGGAACGGGTCTCTCCCCCGGTCCAATGGCGTGCAGCATTCCACTCAGGGCTAGGTAGTTGATGTCGTGGCCCGCCATCGACGACCACGGCCCGTGCTGACCCCAGCCTGTCATACGGCCGTAAACGAGGGATGGATTGGCACCCATGCACTCGTCAGGCCCCAGTCCAAGACGTTCCATGACTCCCGGACGAAACCCCTCGATGAGAGCGTCAGACGAGGCCGCCAGGTCGAGAGCGACCCCTTTGGCCCCAGGTTGCTTCAAGTCCAGCCCGATAGAGCGGCGTCCCCGCCGCATGAAAGCCGGCTCGATACCTGCCAGGTCTGACCCGCCAGCCCGATCAATCCGAATCACATCGGCGCCCATATCCGAGAACCACATGGCAGCGAAGGGGACAGGGCCGAGACCAGCCATCTCTACGATCCGCACGCCTGCGAGGGGCTTCATCGTTGGTCCGTCAGTGCCGTCCGCATGATCGCCAGGCACTCTGCGATCGTCTCTTCGTTCTTGCTCGAACGTCGCAGAATCCCGGTGAGCGCCGCTCCCCGCATGTGAATGACAACCGACTCCATCCCTCGGACGAATCCATCGCGGTGGGCGACTTCGCCAAACAGCGACTCGCCAGCGCGGTTGTACTGGCGGGCGATCTCGCGTTCTGCCTCAATGAGCGTGGCGTGGAGCCCATCGTCGGTGCGAGATGCGATCCAAAGCTCGATGGCGGCCTGGAATAAGTCGGTCTTGAAGGTTGCCCACAGGGCCCGCAAACCGGCCTCCACAGGTTCGGTCGATGACGGTGGTCTCCGGCCGGCGGTGGCGAGCATTTCAGCCGCGCGCACCTCGGCGAGGTGGACGATGGCAGCCGCCAACAACTCGTTCTTCGACGGGAACTGATGAGTGAGCGCTCCGCGGGATACCCCGGCCCGCTCCTGGATGGCAGTGGTCGTCGTGCCTCCGTACCCGTGCTCAATCAGACACCCGATAGTGGCGTCGAGCACTGCCTGGCGGGTAGTCGCAGATCGCTCCTCCTGCGTGCGGCGCTCCGAAGCGATGGGAGTGTTGACGGGAGGCGACATTCGGACCTAACTTACAGACAGATCGTTCTGTTTGTCAACGAAGGGGACCAGTGAAGCGAAGCCTCTACAACGAGGACCACGAACTCTTCAGAGGTTCGTTCCGGGCCTTTGTCGAGACCGAGATCGTTCCCCACTACGACCGGTGGGAAGCCGAAGGCGTCGTCGACCGCGGGCTGCTTCGCGCCGCCGGGACGAATGGGTTCATCGGAATGTCCATTCCGGAGGAGTTCGGCGGAGCGGGCGTAAAAGACTTCCGATACAACGCGGTGATGGCGGAGGAGTACGCCAGGGTCGGGGTGGGTCCGGCTGGTGCGGCGATTGGACTCCAGACCGACATCATTATTCCCTACTTCCTGACGGGGACCGACGAACAGAAGTCACGCTGGCTCCCTGGCATTGCCGCCGGCGACCTAATCACCGCTATCGCCATGACCGAGCCGGGGACGGGCTCAGACCTCGCGTCGATTCAGACAACGGCCGTCCCCGATGGGGATACGTACGTGGTCAACGGCCAGAAGACGTTCATCTCCAACGGACAAAACGCCGACCTAGTAATCGTCGCTCTCAAGACGGACCCAACCGAAGCCCACGCAGGGCTATCGCTGCTCGTCGTCGAAACCG
>JBGTKD010000166.1:0-5296 GCA_041744795.1 Acidimicrobiia bacterium | reverse complement strand
ATCGGAGCTGCTCCCGCTGCAGCAGACGCGATCGAGGCCGCCGACATGTGGAAGGACCCGGCCTCAGGGGCGGTTTCGCTCGCTATTCAACGGACGGCCCTCACCATTCCCGAAGAGTGGGAAGAGCGGTGGAAGGCGGTGCCGGCGATCGGACACGCCCTCCAAGCCGAAACCTCACAGGTCGAATCGCACGAGAACGAGCTGCTCGAACACCTCGACGAGGTCCTGGCAGCGGCCGGACTGGATGGGGCCGGGGTGGTTCTCAGCCCAGCGCAGCGTCGGGCGGCGGGCCTGGTCAAATCCGGCAGCGCCATCATGTCGATGGGTCGCTTCGTTGCCTGGGTGGCTGCCGCGGCAATCGTGGCGGCGGTGGTGGCCATCGCCCTCAGGCCTGAGCCAGTTGTCATAACCACCACCGAAACGACAGCAGCCACAGCAACGACCACGACGATTCCGCCCCTGCTTGACCGAGAGGTGGACATTCCAGGCGACCTCGGCGGACAGAATCCGTTCGCAGGTGGCGACACCCGCAACGCCTACTTCGATGTGAGCCTCGGCGAACCGACCGGCGTCTACCTGCGGAAACAACTAGCCGGATTCATCCGTTCCGATCCTGTCCTGCGCGGCCGGAACATCTACCTCGGTACCAGCGAGGGCTGGGTCTACGGACTCGACATAACCCAGCGGGGGGCGACCATCTTCGAAAGCCAGATGGCGGGTGCGGTCGGAATCTCGCCGACTACCGAACAGGTCGTGTTCCAGCAAGACGACCAGGGAAAGGTGTTGAACTTCATCGCCGACGACCGGGGTACCTTGTTGGTCCGCCATGTAAACGACACCGAAGGCGTGGTGTACGAACTACCTCTAGGTTCGCCGGTCACTGGTCCCCCGTTGGTGCGCGAGAGGTCGTTGATCGTCGCCACCGAGGAAGGCGTCCTGTACGACTTTTTCCCCAGCGATGGAGCTGAACTTCGTCGGTACCCGGAAGAGGGTGTGTACGAAGGCGGCTTCGAAGCGATCGCCATGGCTGCCGACGGTGGCTTCATTTACATCGTCACGGGCGGGGGCGCGGTGTTAGTCATTGACGAAGAGACCTTCACCGAGGTGTGCTCGGTCTTCTCGCCCGCCGCCCGGGCAACGACTCATCCAGTAGTCGCCGATGGCCGGTGGTATGTGGGTACCTCGGCTCGCAGTGTCCGGTCATTCACGGCCGGAGGATGCTCAGAGGCCGGCATCGGATCGTTCCAGATCGACACACCGGTGCTATTCGCTCCGGTGATTGCCGACGGAGTGCTGTGGGCGGTGGCAGGCTCCATACTTATGCCGCTCGATGTCGACACGGGCCAGAGTATCGGCTGGGTGTTCTCGGTCGGAGCTGCCTTCACCACACCCCCGGTGGTCGCCGGTGACCTGGTGCTGGTCACGACAGATGGTGGACAGCTAGTGGCTGTATCCCGAACAGAGGGCACCGAAGTGTGGAGAGTCGAACTCGGCGAGGTCATCCGAACGCGACCGGTGGTCGCCAACGACCTGGTGTTGATCGCCACGCCGCGTGGCGAGCTCATCGCCTTGGCCGCCCCCGCTGGCTGAGGTACCCGGCACGGCCACAGGCGCTCCTTACACTCCTTCGCGTGAGTAGGGATCACCAACGCGCCAGCTTGCTTGCCGCCGCCGTAGCGACCGTGGCGTTGTCCTCGTGTACGCCGAGCCCTGCCGCGGACCCACCGCCGACCGTGTCGACGACAACCACCGTCCCCACCACCACGACCACCACTCTGGCTGACTGCTCGGCAAACCCAGGAGCTCTTCCGGAAAGGCTGGAAGCCACGGACGCTTCAGCCCTTTCGATTCAGCTCTCACAACTCAATTACGCCTGCGCCCATGAGGCGGTCGTCACCGCCAACACGGGAAGTGCCATCGAGGCGGGCGTGACGCTGGGATTTGGTGATGACCTCCCGGTTCTCGTGGAAGGCCCCGGTGTTGCAAACGAACTCGCACGCCTCGGGGTGCGGTCGATCAGATGGGTCGGTCCCGAGCCGGCACCTGACTTCGGAGTCGACAGCGACGTCGTCGACGAACTCGACGTAGGACCGCATCCTGGGATGGAATCGGATGACCCCGCGTCGGTCTGGGTGTTCGCCGCAGCCCCCGAAATGCTGGCCCTCGTCAGGGCAGCCGCGGCGATCAGTGGCGGCTCGGTCCTCGACGTGACCGACATCGAAGATCTGCGGATGGTCGATCAGGCAACAGTCGAACTCCTCCGCGACAGCCCCGCCGTACCGGTCGGGCTCGATGAGGTCGGGGAGTGGCAGTTGGCCACGGTTCAACAGGCGCCGGAACTGCCCGGTGGTGGCTTCACTTTCGACGGGACGAGACTCGTTGCCTTTTACGGGAACCCGTCAACGCGCTTCCTCGGCGTGCTCGGCGAACAAGACCCTGCAGGATCGCTCGAGAGGCTCACCCCGCTAGTCGAGGACTACTCGGCCGATGGACTACGCGGCATTCCCGGGTTCGAGATCATCGCCACTATCGCCTCGGCCCAGGCTGGAACCGATGACGACTACTCCCAGGAGATGGACCTCGACACTCTCCGGCCGTGGATCGACTTCGCTGCGGAGAACGGTGTGTACGTAGTGCTCGACCTCCAGCCCGGGCGCACCGACTTCCTCACCCAGGCGAAACGATACGAAGAGTTCCTCCGTATGCCGCACGTCGGTTTGGCGTTGGATCCCGAATGGCGGCTGAAACCCAATCAGGTCCACCTGCGCCAGATCGGCACTGTCGACGCCGAGGAGATCAATCAGGTCTCACAGTGGTTGGCGGAACTGGTGCGCGAGGAGTTGTTACCTCAGAAGTACTTCATCATTCATCAGTTCCGGTTCTCGATGATCACCAACCGCGAAACGATTGAAACTCCGCTCGAGTTGTACACGGTCATCCAGATGGACGGACAGGGACCGTTGCCGACAAAGTACGAGACGTACAGGGCACTGACAGCGGGCCAGAACGACGTTGGCTGGCACTGGGGCTGGAAGAACTTCTACGACGAGGACTCGCCGATGGCGACCGCTGCAGAGGTGCTCGATGTCGAACCGGTGGTCGTCTTCGTTTCGTTCCAGTGACAGCTATTCGCTAAAGCCCACCGGCATGGGAGCGTCCCAGGCGAACCAGTATTCGCCGATCCTTTGAGTGAACCGGCCGACCGGTTCGGCGTAAATGCGTGACCCGAGAGACAGCGACGCAGTCTGCAATTCGACCCTCCGATGCTGTACGAGCGCCACCAGCAGTGAGCGCTCTACCGGATCGGGGCAGATTTCCGGATGCGCAGCAAGAAAACGAAGGAGCTCGACGAGGTCGTGTTCGGCACCGAGTAAGTCGCCGAGACGCTCCAGTGACGCAGCATGACCACCGAGGACCTCGGGCCACACGGGGGTGAGGACCTCCATTTGATGGCGGAGGTACTTGGCGCGTTTGCGCCAAGTGTGGAAGTTGTCTGCGGTCGGACGACGCATGGCGTCTGCCATCTCTTCGCGGCCTCGGGCGTACGTCTGGGCAAGGCCCTTTTCAACCGAGACAAAGGCGTGGGGGATGACCGCCATGCCATGAGCTCTAGCGGATTCGTCGTCTACCGGCCACGCGGCGTACCGCGCCCTGGCAGAGCGAAGGGCGTAACGGGTCTTCGACCACTCATCCGCAGATTCGTCGTAAGCGCGGCTTTTGCGAAGAACAAGCCGGTCAACGACTCCTTGGAAAGTCGCTGGCCTGAGTTGGGCCTCGAACCGGTCACGCAAAGACTCAACCGACTCGAGGCGCACGTAGGCATCGCGCATCGGTCCCAGAAGTCGGGCGGTGTCACGCAAGATGGCGTTCTCTGCCGAGTATCGCTTATTCCCCAGCCCAGACCGGACAAGGCGCAGCACAGCCCGGAGACGTTTGGTGGTCTTGCGAACCTCGTGTACAGCCAACTCGATTGGTGCCTCGTTCAACGCGGTAAGAGCAAGGTCCAACTGCTCGACGCTGACCCGGCGCAGGCCGTTGGCAAGCGGTTCAGTGTTGCCCAATCCGAATCCATCAGGAACTGCGGGGAGAAATCGGCGTTCGTTGGCGGGATAGGAGGTCGAAGCCGGGTGCACCCGTTCGAGAGTACCTGGCCGATAGGAGGGCCTCAGTCCCGGTTACGAAGATGCCGGGCGGCGCTTCCGAGTTCCCGGATTAGGAACTTGCCCAGTTCGTCATCGATCCCCCGGCGCTCCACCGCAGCCTGCAGACACCGCGTCCACTCATCAACACCCTGCTGGTCGATCGGAAACGATGCGTGGCGCATGCGGAGCGCGGGATGTCCGCGCCGCTCCCAGTAGAGGGGCGGACCGCCGGTCCACCCGCTGAGAAACTCGTAGAGCTTCTGTCGAGAAACCTCGGTGTTGGCAGGAAGCATGGCCCGGATGTTCGCCGATGTCTCCTCCACCACGTCATAGAACGCCCAGGCCAACGCCTTCACACCGTCGTCGCCTCCCAGCCCGACATAGGGGCTATCGGCATCTCCCCAAGGATGCTTGCCCTCGGGTGTCGGTCCGATCTCCATCTGCGTGAGGGTATCGCCCTCAAGAAATGGCCTACCGTCCAATCATGCGAAGCGCCGGCTTGCTGCCTTTCCGCCTCACCCAGGGCGAACTCGAGGTGTTGATCGCCCATCCCGGAGGGCCGTTCTGGAGCCAGCGCCAAGACGGCGCATGGTCGATCGTGAAAGGCGAAGTGGCACCGGGAGAGGACCCGCTGCATGCGGCGGTCCGCGAGTTCACCGAAGAGACCGGCTGGACGGTCCAAACCGACCGTCTCGTCCCCCTCGGGGAGACCACCCAGAAGGCAGGAAAGACAGTCCTCGCCTGGGCGCTCGAAGCAGATTTCGATCCCGCGACCCTCACTTCGGGACTGGTCACGATCCACTGGAAAGGTCGCGACATCACCTTCGGAGAGATCGACGAGGTTCGCTGGTGTGGGAGAGCCGAAGCGGAGCGATTGCTCAATCCGGCCCAGGTCGTCTTCTACGACCGGCTCTCCAACCTCTCTTAGCTCGGCATCTAGTTCGGACGCCAGGCTCTCGCAGGGGTCTGGAATGTGTCTCAGGCCCCTGATATGATCGAACGTATGTTCGGAGTTAAGACGCTGTACGAGGATCAACTGCACGAGTCGGTGTTTGATTCCGATGAGTTCATCTTCGAGTTGACCCGTCAAGCATCGGAGAACCCAGCGCCTCGCGGACCGTATGTGCTGCCTGAGGGTTTGGAGGATTGGGAAC
>JBGTKD010000165.1:0-2161 GCA_041744795.1 Acidimicrobiia bacterium | reverse complement strand
ATCTCAGCCGCGCCGCCCCCGCCATCTGAGCCGGCTCCGAGCCGCCCGTCCGCTCCGGCAGTCGAGCGGCAGGACTCCTCACCGAGGACCCTGGGCCTGAGCCTCTTCCCCGACCGCTGGGTGGAAGGCACGTACTGCATAGTCGTCCGTTCCGCCGGCGCCGTCTGCGTCGACTGAGATGACGCCCGGCAAAGCGTCGGGTTCTATCGCACTTCCCCGAACGATCTTCGCCGGCCTCGCCGGGCGTCGGACGAGAACGTATGGAACCGGACCCCCCGAGTAAATAGGCCCGTTCGCTACCCAGGGTTAGATGGGACGCCGGCGTCCCATCTGGCCCGCGGAAAGCAGGGGCGCCACCTTCTGTTCGCTAAATCCCGCGCATACGCGGGATGGAACCCTGGGTACGCGGGGTGCGGTGGAGGCGGACGAAGGGTGGGAACGTGAGCTCGATGAGTTCGTAGCACTCGCCCAAGAGGGCATCGAGAACGTCAGAGTCGACCGACTCATTGGCCACCCTGCCCCTGACGACCACTCCCCCCTCCTTGTCGAGGGCGAAGTGACAGCGCCAGGCTTCGCGGTTGCGAACTAACAACAGGCGATAGAGCTCTTCGCCATGATGTTCTGGAACCGGACCGAGATAGGCCTCCATGCCAAGAGTTCGCTGGTCAGGCTCCCACCAGACGGTGGTCGCATCCCTGACCGACTGGGTCATCCGCACGGCCCATCGGCCCTCCACCTCCTCGGCGTAAACGACGCTTGAGTCCGGGTCGTCCATCCAACGCCCGATCTGGCGGAGAAGTTCATCCTTGGCCGACACGCTCCAGGACCCCTGTGTACAGCTCGAAGAATCTGTTGGCGGTGGCGTCCCACGAGAACCGCTGCGACCACTCGACGGCACCTTCTCTGAGCTTCTCCTCCAACACCGGGTCGGTCAGCACAGACAGGGCAGCCGCCGCGTGATCTGCCACATCCCAGCCGTCAACCAACAGCCCTGACAGCCCATGACGTACGACGTGTTCGAGTCCCCCCGTCCGGGCCGCGACGACCGGTAGGCCGCAGCTCTGGGCCTCGGCTGCCACCAGCCCGAAAGACTCCGAGCGCGAAGGCAACAACAGCAGATCCGCCGCTCGGAAGTGGTCAGCCAGGTCGTCGTGTGGGACGGGCGCCCGGAACTCGACACCCCCAATCGACGCAGCCATATCGCGGAGCCGCTCCAGCTCTTCGGCTCCCTGGAGTCCGCTCGGACCTCCGACGATCACGAGCGACGCACCCGGGAGAGTCTCCTTGACCAATGCAAAGGTTCCCAAGACCACATCCACGCCCTTGAGGGGCTGGATCCGCCCGGCGTACAAGAGGACAGGGGGATCGCCGAAGCCAACCCTCGCCCTCGCCTCCTCCTTGTCGCCTGGCGAGAAGACGTCGTGGTCGACGCCCGGCGGAGAAGTACACAGCCTGCTGGGGTCCGCCCCGTAATGCTCGAGCAGATCCGCAGCCTCGAAGGGCGTCGAAGCGACGACACAATCCGAATTGTCGATGACCTCGGCCTCTGCGGCGATCCGAAGAAGGCTCTCGGGCGCCTCGTCGTGTCGCTTGTGGAGGTCCTTGACCCGCCCGAGGGTGTGGAAACTGTTGGCGAGCGGTATGCGCACTTGGCGCTTGATCAGGAGGGCCGCCCAACCACTCAGCCAATAGTGGCTGTGGACTATGTCTGGCCGGGTGTTCTCGGCTTCAAAGCAAGCCACGACGGCATCTGCGAACTCCGTCACGTAGATCGCCATCGGCCGGATCGCCATCGGCTCGGGCGGTCCCGCATTGACGTGGAAGACCCGGTAGCCGTCTTCGACTTCGACCACGTCGGGCTGATCGACACTGGTTCGCCGGGTGTACACGTCCACCGCCACGTCACGGGCAGCCATGGTCCTCGCCAAGCCGTCGATGTACACGTTCATGCCCCCTGCGTCACCTGTCCCCGGCTGCAACAGCGGAGACGTGTGCATGGAGAGATAGGCCACCCGGGAAATCATTTCTGGGCCGTCACTTCGAACAAGGGACGGGGCTCAGCACCGAGTCGAAACTTGTAGACCTCGTCACCTTTGAGGAAGTCGAACCGCGGGATGCCCTCTGCACAGGCCTGTTCGATCATCGACCCGATTATCGCCAC
>JBGTKD010000164.1:0-3717 GCA_041744795.1 Acidimicrobiia bacterium | reverse complement strand
CATCAAGATCCACGACAACCGAGGCTCCGGTAATCAGGGGGTCTATGAGACTCGCAACATCACCGTCTCCGACAACTACTCCGCTTACACAGTGAAAGCCACAGGGCTTTACAAGAACGCGCCGGGTGACACTTCGAACATCCAGTTCGACCGGAACACATACAAGATCGGCACGCTGTCGAATCCGTTCCGGTGGACTTCCGGCGACCTTTCCAAGAGCCAGTGGCAGGCGCTCAGCCAGGACCCGAACGGGACCTGGGAGTAGAGAGTCCATGGCGAGGGGAAGAGGGCAGCCAACCCTCTTCCCCTCGCATCGGGCCGCGCTCGACCTTCACCTCGCTCAACGGGGCCTGCGCCCGGCACCAAGAAGACAACTTCGCACCCGGCAGCTCGGATGCGGTTAATTTGGCAGACCGCTCATCTTCCTCGCGATGAAGCAAGTTGCCGCGCGAAGCGCCACGCGAAGCGCGGAACCACGTGCGTATAGCGGCGCCAAAGACGGCGAGGCTCCATCAGGAGGCGAAAGGCCCATTCGAGCCCCATGCGCTGGAGCAGGGCCGGTGCCTGCCGGACCTCACCCGCGTGAAAGTCGAAAGCCGCTCCCACGCCTAGCATCACAGCACGCACCCGATCGCGGTGTTCTTCCATCCACAGCTCCTGCTTCGGACATCCGAGCCCGACGAAGAGGATCCGAGCACCGCTCTTCCCGATGTCCTCGACCACTGCGAGGTCCTCTTCCACGGTCAGCGACAGGAATGAAGGAGAGTGGGCGTAGGCAACTTCGAGCGAAGGGAACAGGTCGCGCAGTCGGCCCACCAATCGGGGAAGCCGTTCAGTGGTGCTTCCGTATAAGCCGATCGGAACGCCTTCCCGCTCGGCCGCCGAGCACACCCTCAGCATGAGGTCGGGGCCGTAGACGCGGCTTGCGTCGGGCACCCCGAGTCGTCGGAGACCCCATACCAAGGGCATGCCGTCGGGGGTGACGAGGTCGGCTCGATCGAGGGCGGCGCGCAAAAGCGGCTCATCCCCGCCGGCCACGGCGCTGTGCGTATTGGCCACCGCCACGCAGCGGCTCTCGCCGGCATCCGCCCACGTCAGGATGCGCCGTGTGGCGTCGTCGTAGCTCGTCGCGTCGACCCGCAAGCCTACGATCCGACGCGACTCAAGCGGCACGTCAGGCATCGTGCGCCCCATGACGGGTTTTCGAGCGTCGTCGCGACAGTCCAGTAATGACGACGATGTTCATCGCGCGCGCCAACTCGATGAAAAAATGCGATTGTTTCGACCCATTCCCACTAGCTTTCTGAGCGAGGCCCCCGGGGGGGAGACTACCAATGGCGGAAATTAGTCCAAGACCTCGATTCGAGAACTTTCAGTCCCGTGAGCGGGCCACCGACGCCGTCGGGTTGCTATTCCGAAGTGTGCTCGATGAGGGCCCTCCGCTCGCACCACAGCGCTGAGGGCCGGGTACAGTGACTGTCCGTTAGGGGAGTCGACGCATTAGGGAGTCATGTCACACCGGAAGTGCGCCCTCATTTCGGGCATCACGGGCCAGGATGGGTCGTATCTCACCGAACTGCTGCTCGGTAAAGGATACGAAGTTCACGGAATTGTCCGTCGATCCAGCACATTCAGCACAGAACGGATCGAACCGCTGTACTCGGACCCTCACAACCCCGACACTCGGCTCTTTCTCCACTACGCGGACTTGACCGACGCCGGGAGTCTCTCCCGTCTGCTCAGGCAGTGCCAACCTGACGAGGTCTACAACCTCGGCGCCCAGTCCCATGTCGCCGTCTCATTTGAAAACCCTCTGTACACGGCCGACGTCGTTGCGCTCGGCACGTTGCGAATGCTCGAGGCCATCCGCATGCTCGAAGGGCCCGTTCGCTTTTATCAAGCGGCTTCGTCAGAGATGTACGGCAAAGTAGCGGAGATCCCCCAGTCAGAAACGACACCGTTCCATCCTCGTAGCCCATACGGCGTTGGAAAGGTTTACTCGTACTGGCAGACGGTCAACTATCGGGAAGCCTATGGGCTATTCGCCTCGAACGGCATCCTCTTCAATCATGAGTCCCCCCGCCGGGGAGAGACCTTTGTGACCCGGAAGATCACACGGGCTGCGACTCGGATAGCGCTCGGGCTCCAAGACGTCCTATTTCTCGGAAACCTCGACGCCGAGCGTGACTGGGGTTTTGCCGGCGACTACGTCGAGGCGATGTGGCTGATGCTCCAACACGACGAGCCGGACGACTTCGTAGTAGCCACGGGTGAACGTCACACCGTCCGGGAATTCCTCGAACTTTCCTTTCGCGAGGTCGGCCTCGATTACAGCGAGTACGTCGAGATCGATCCCCGGTATCTCCGGCCGGCCGAGGTCGACATCCTCCAAGGAGATTCAACCAAAGCGCGCAAAGTACTTGGCTGGGAACCGACGGTTGGATTCGAACAGCTAGTTGAGATGATGATCGACTCAGACATGGCAGAGGCGAAGCGGGAACGTGCGCTCGTGGACGCTGGCCTGATCTCACCCGACGCCTATCCGAAGCGAGACATATGACCACGATCGCTGACAAGACTGTCCTGGTCACAGGCGGCGCTGGCTTTCTCGGATCGTTTCTCATCCAGAAGTTGGAGGCGCTCGCTCCGAGACGGATCGTCGTTCCACGTTCCCAAGAGTTCGACCTCACCGAACAGACGGCTGTTCGGAGTCTTCTCGATCAGAGTTCTCCGGACATCATCATCCATCTCGCAGCCGAAGTCGGTGGGATTGGTGCGAACCAGGACAATCCCGGCCGGTACTTCTATGCCAACGCAGCCATGGGTATGCATTTGATAGAGGAAAGCAGGATCCGCGGTATCGAGAAGTTCGTTCAAGTCGGAACAGTCTGTTCTTACCCGAAGTACGCCGAGGTTCCCTTCCGGGAGGAGGCTCTGTGGGAGGGGTATCCAGAAGAAACTAACGCTCCTTATGGCATTGCCAAGAAGAGTTTGCTTGTGATGCTGCGGGCATATCACGATCAGTACGGCTTCAACGGGATCTACTTACTCCCTGTTAATTTGTACGGACCGCGTGACAACTTCGATCCGCACTCGAGTCACGTGATCCCCGCCCTCATCCGTAAGTTCGTAGACGCTGTCACGGGAGGCGACGACACGGTCACACTCTGGGGTACGGGTGGCGCCAGCCGGGAGTTTCTCTACGTCGAAGATGCCGCACGCGCCATCATCCTTGCGACTGAGCGCTACGAGAGCACTGACCCGGTCAACCTCGGCACCAGCGAAGAAATAACGATCCGCCGACTGGCTGAACTCATCGCCGAAGTGACAGGGTTCGAGGGGTCTCTCAAGTTCGACACATCCAAGCCGGACGGCCAGCCACGACGGGCGCTCGAAACCTCCAAGGCGCGGGAGCTGTTCGGTTTCGAAGCGGCGATCCCCTTCAGAGAAGGCCTAAAGAAGACGATCGCCTGGTGGAAGGAAACGGGCTATCCGCTTGAGGCTGGTCTTTGAAATGCGGAGGCGCGATCACCGCGCAGTGACCTCTGAATAAATGCTCATCAGTCTCCGGTAAGCCACATCGGGAGTGAACCGAGCGGCGTAGAGAGCGCGAGCTGAGGCCGATGACGAGGATATCCACGAGTCGTCCGCCATTTGGTTGAACCCATCTCGTTCCCAGTCCTGGAGGGAGACCAATGTTCCCGTTGGCATTGAGTT
>JBGTKD010000163.1:0-18301 GCA_041744795.1 Acidimicrobiia bacterium | reverse complement strand
GAGCGACGGACTGCCAGCCAGTTGGAACGCCTCGTCAGATCCAAGGACGAGTTCATCGCATCGGTGAGCCATGAACTGCGTACCCCGCTGACTGCAGTGGTTGGTCTGGCCTCGGAACTCAACTCGTTCTACGACGAGTTGGAGGACGCTACGAAGCGAGACTTCATCGAACTGGTCGCTGATCAGGCCTCGGAAGTCGCAGCCATCGTCGAGGATCTCTTGGTCGCCGCCCGAGCAGACACCGACTCGATCACTCTCATTCACGAACACGTGGACCTCGTCTCCGCAGCCGAGATGGTCCTTGCCGCGCTCCCCGAGTCCAAGAGCGGGATGTTCCATGTTTCGGGCGAAGGTGTGGCCTGCGGGGACGCCCAGCGGGTCCGACAGATCGTCAGGAACCTCATCACGAATGCCATCAGGTACGGCGAGCTTCCGGCGACGGTCGAGGTGCGTGCCGAAGGCGATACCGTGACTGTTGCCGTCTCGGACAAAGGTTCCGGCATCGACCCGGACATGATTGAACGCATCTTCCAACCGTACGAGAGGGCTCATGCAACGGTGACGCAGCCGAACTCGGTCGGGTTGGGACTTTCTGTCTCACGCTGGCTGGCAGAGAAGATGGGAGGGGCTCTCGTGTACGAGAATGACACGATGAGCACATTCATTCTCCATCTTCCCGCCGCCCGATGCACCTGAAGAGTCCCGGTCCCGGTGTTCTCCTCGTGGCCACGCCGCTGCTGGGTGACCCCAACTTCTACCGAAGCGTCGTCCTGATATTGCAACACGACGCTGAGGGGTCGATTGGCGTCGTTCTGGACCGGCCGACGACCATTGCAGTCGACGAATACCTGCCGGATTGGGGAACGGTCGCTGCACCGCCAGCGGTTGTTTTCCATGGTGGACCGGTGGAGGCCGAAGTTGGGATCGGCGTGTGTCTCAAGCACGGCTCTATCGAAGTCGTGCAACTCGATAACGAACCGTTCGACGACGCGCCCGTGCGCATATTTGCCGGATACTCGGGCTGGGGACCTGGCCAACTGGAGGACGAACTCAACGAGGACGCATGGTTCACCATCGACTTCCGTCCGGACGACCTCCTGACGGAGCGCCCGGAAGAGCTTTGGACAACGGTCTTGCGCCGCCAGTCGGGCCACCTGGCGTTCTACGCCAATTATCCGGCCGACCCCATGCAGAATTGAGCCAGTTCCACGTGAGAACCCCGGCTCGTCACTAGGGTCGATGGGGTGGAAAGCGCCCCCAAACTACGAGCGGCTCTAAAGAACTCTTCTCCTGGCCTGACTGTTGAACGTGAGTGTTGGGATCGCGACCAAGTCGTAGTCGGACTGGACGAGGTCGGCCGAGGGGCGTGGGCGGGTCCTCTGACCGTCGGCGCCGTCGTAGTGCCCCGCGAGAGGCGTGTCTACAAGATCCGAGATTCCAAGAAGCTCACCGAGCCCGAACGCGAGATTCTTTGCGAGCGGATCACAGATTGGGCAGCGCATTGGGCGGTCGGCCATGCCAGCCAGGTGGAGTGCGACGAACTCGGGATGTCGCAAGCCCAGCGGCTCGCCGCCCGGCGGGCTTTGGACGCTCTGGGGGTCGCCCCCGACAGGCTGCTCCTAGACGGGAAATGGGATTTCGTGGCAGACGGCCGGTCGATGACCATCGTCCGAGGCGACCAAACGTCACTCTCGATTGCGGCTGCCTCGATCGTCGCGAAGGTCACCCGTGATCGGATCATCCGAAACGCAGCCGAGTCTTACCCCATGTATAACTTCGAGGCCAACAAGGGCTACCCGTGTCCGCTGCATAAGGCCGCTCTGCATGCTTATGGGCCGTCCTCAATTCACAGGCGCAGTTGGGCATTCATGGATGGACTCGTCTGGACTGGATTGCCCCGATACGAGCGCGAAAGCCCCCAGCTTCGCTTGGCGATCTGATCAGTCGCCTGATTCCCAAACCCGCACCCCGTACGGTTCAAGAACCACAGGGCCGGGCGGGTCGCTGACCCCGTTCCAGTCCTCGCCCTGTGCGACAAGCGATGTCGGCGTTGGGTTCTCTGAGAAGTTGACCGCGACGGTGACTTGGCTTCCCCCAGCCGAACGGGTGTAGGCCACCACCGCAGTGTGCCCAGAGTCGATGACCTCCGGCGTGGCCGAGCGGAATGCGGGGCTCGCCGACCGCCGGTGAGATAGACGCAGGATTGCCTCAAGGATTCGGGCGCCCGGTCCCACGCCTTCGAGGGCTCTCTCGAGGGCGTCCCAGTCGAACGCCGGGCGGTGCGACCACCGGTTGTCACCGCCGGCGTCGCCGCCAGGATCGTTCAGTTGACCAATTTCGTCCCCGAGATAAATAAGAGGGATGCCAACGGCGGTGAACATCACCGTGAACAGCGCAACGATTCGAGCGACAGCCAGGTCGACCTGCACTGACGAGGCTGCCTCAGTTGCCGCCTGCAAGCCCGCCAGGGCAGCCAGGGTCCCGGAGATCCTTGCATCGCCGGTGTCGGGGTTCTCCTGGAACAACAGTCCAGCAGCGAAGCTCTCAGGATGGGAACCTGAAAAGAACTCGTTCAGAAAACGTCGGTGTCCTGTCGGGTCGATCCCCAGGCCGACAGCGTCCTCGTCCGCAAACCCCCAACCGATGTCATCGTGGCATCTCAGGTATGTCAGCCACTGACAGCCCGCGGGTAGTTCGCTGCGATGAGTGAGACCATGGGCGAGCATGGAAGCGTCTCGGGTGGCGAGTGCTTCCCACATCAACGCCATCGTGAGAGGGTTGTATCCCATACGACACTCTTCGGGTCGAACGAAGCGTTTGACGTCGTCAGGATGAACGATGGCTTCACTGAGCAGCTGGAGCCCGGGCGCAGCAACACACATGAAGGCGCTCAGCAGCTCGACCACGACATGGGCTTCTGGGAGGTTCTCACAACTCGTGCCTTCCACCTTCCAGATAAAAGGGGTCGCATCGAGGCGAAGGGCGGAGACCCCCAAGTTCGAAAGAAACCCCATCTCGGAGGCCATGGCAGTCAGGACATCGGGGTTGCGGTAGTCCAGATCCCACTGGTAGTCGTGGAACGTCGTCCACACCCAGGCTCCGGTATCCGAGTGCCAGGTAAATGCGTCGCCAGGACGGTCGGGGAAGATCGCCCGCAAACTGGGCGCGATGCGGTCGGGGATGCTTCGATCCGGATAGAAATGATAGAAGTCGCGGTAACGGGGGTCGCCTGCGATAGCGGCGAGCGCCCAGGGGTGATCTGCTGCAGTGTGATTCAGTACGACATCGAGGACGACGCCGATTCCTGACCGTGCGAGTGCGTCGATCGCCTCCTCCAGGTCGACAATCGATCCGAGTCGTGGATCGGTTCGCCGGTAGTCGGATACGGCGTAGCCACCGTCGTTCACGGCCGGGCCCCGATAAGGCGGCATCAGGTGGAGATGGGTGACCCCCAGCCTGCGAAGGTGTGGAACGGTTCCTGCCAGGCCGGTGAACGTTCCCGAGAAACGATCTACATAGGCTTGGCCCCAGGTGGTGACCGGGTCGTTCAACCAGGCATTCGGAGTCGAGTCGATCCGGCGTCGATGGCGCTTCCGCCGCGTGGCGGAGGTCTCTGCCATGGCCTCGACAAACCTCTGAAGCTGAAGACCGAAGTCCCAGCGCCAACCGTACAAGCGGTGGAAGTTCCGAAATATGCCTTCAAACTCGTTTTCAAGACGCTCCCAGAACTCATCTGCGAGACCCGGTCTGCGGAACGGGGCGAAGGCGGGCGCACGCAGGAGTTCAAGCGCTCTCGGTAGGTCATCAGGGATCCAGTCGGCCACGAGATGCGAATGTAGCGAGTGGGGGGTCAGCGCGTCAGTTCCGCCAGGTAGGTGGGAAGCATGCTGCGCCACGTTGGCCAGTCGTGAGACCACCCCGGCCAATTGTCGACCCTGTTCGGAACCCCCTTTGCGCCGAGGACCTCCGACATGCGCCAGGACTCGGAAGGGTTCTCGTGGTCGCCGGTCCCAGTTGCGAGCAACACAAAACGGCTGCGAAGGTGTTCGAGCCCCTCTCCTTCCAGGTCGGGTAAGTAGTGGAGTGGCGAACTGAAGTAGAAGTCCTCAGACCAAGTTCCGTGTAACCAAGGCTCAAGGTCGTAGGTTCCACTCATTCCTACCGCTGCTCCGAAGACATCAGGGTGGCGACACACCGACGCCACAGCGTTGTAGGCCCCGATCGAGGCACCCGCCGCAATGATGGGGAGATCACCGGTGTCGGCATGGATTGCCGGCACGACTTCCCTACGGATGGCCTGGTCGAACTGGTTCTGGAGCCAAGCAGAGTGGAGTGGGTCTCCGCCGTTCATCCAGGCGCGGCCAGCAACTGAGTCAACTGAGTAGACCTTGACCTTGCCCTCTTCGAGAAGGGGAGCGAGAGCGGAGACAAGACCGAACCGTTCGACTTCGCCTGCGTCCCCACCCGCAGTTGGAAACACGAGAACCGGTTGTCCAACCTCTCCCCACCGATTGATGGTGAGTTGAGTATTGAGACGCTCGGAGTGCCAAGTCAGTGTCATGCGAGATCCAGACGTTCCCGCTCGGTTGAGCGCCAAAATTGGAGCAAACCCCAGAAATGCTCGGTGAAGCGTTCCACCTCCTCTGGTGGGAAGAGCACCGCGACCTTGCGCCGTACCGCCTCCTTGGCCCGATCGGTGGCGAAGTACTCCCAGGCAACCTCATCGAGATCCCCGAGGTGTCGATCGCAGAACTCATCGAAGCGTTGGGTCTCGTAACGGTCCTCGGCGATCTCGGCATAGGCCCGCAGCTTGTCGCGGTAGGGCATGTCGCTGTCCGCAATGAGAAAGAACGGAGTCCAGTCCACGTGGTGTCTCATGCGTCGTTGGGTAGCGGCGCAGTACAGCGACCAACGGATCTTGGCCTTCACCAACCAAGGAATGTGGAAGTGCAGACTCGTGACCTGGGAGTCCGGATTGGCGTTGGCGAAGTCGATGGGATGGAAAATATCCTCGCGTCTCAGTGCCTCAACTGAGTTGAAATCCCAGCCGAAGAACGAGTTGATGGTCATCGCCATATCCTCGAGCAGCGAGAGCTCGTCGTCGTCTACAAAGCCGAAGTCGACTTTGTAGCGGTCATGCAATGGACTATCTGGGTCGTAACGGATGACGTTCGTCTGCGGTCCGACGCCCAAAACCCGCACGAACAGGTCGAACGGTTCGACGGCTTCTTGCAGATGCATGATCTCGGTGCCGGAAGCGTCGTACGCATTGATCAGTTCCTCTGCGTTATCGATCCTCGACACACCCCTCCAGCCTCCGCCGTCGTATGGCTTCAGAAAACAAGGAAAACCTATGTCTTCCCCAATTTCTCGCAGATCGAACATGCGGGCATAACTGCTCAAGGTCATTTCGAGATCGGGTTGTGTCGCGTATTTCTTTGGGGGGAGAAGGATCGTTCGAGGCACCGGCATCCCCAGTCGAAGCATGGCCGCATAAGACGTGTGCTTCTCCATCGATTGCAGCGTGAAAGTGTTGTTCAGCACGTACAGGTCGTTCTGAACGATTGCCTTCTTAATCCACTCTCGACTCGTGTGGTACCAGGGGGTGAGACGATCGAGGAGAACGTCGTACTTCACCGGCTGGGCAAGGTCGAATGGCTCGATGGTCACACGTTCGACTTCGAAGGTGATCTGCTCGCCCCCGATCTGGATCACCGGCGCAAGGTTCGCAACGATGTCTTCATAAAAGATCGGCCAACACAGGTCAGCTCCGAGTGAAAGACCGATCTTGCGGACGCTCATCCTCCGAGCCTAAACAACGGATGCGGCGTCAGGGGCACAGGCCAGCCCTGAGAGCCGGCAAGAAACTATCCGCCCACGCGCCCCAGTCATGCCCGGCCCATGACTCTGCGTAGGAGTGGAAGCTGGCTGCGCGGCCCAGTTGATCTGCCACTGCTCGGTTCCAGTCGATGAGACTTTCAAACCGTCCGCACGTCTGACCGACACACATTCCGTCGAGCCGCGAGTCAGATGCGACCTCTGTGAGAAACGACCGGATCGGGTCAGCCATTGGAGGCGGTAGCGCTCCGTTGCGTGACAAGGCGAAAGTGCCCGACTGAAGAACCAACCCGGTTATTGACCCAGGGTGTGTCCAGGCGGCGTGCCATGAGGCAACGGCGCCCAGACTGGCCCCCGCTACGACGGTTCGATCGCCGACCGCATAGCGGGCTTTCAGGTGGGGGAGCACCTCCTCGACGACGTGACCCGAATGACGAGGGTCGGCCGAGTACTCCACATTGCGTTGGCGCGGATCGAGGAGCGCGATCCGAAGTGGAGGGAGATCACCGGCGGATATGGCAGAGCCGATGACTCGGTCCAACTTGGCGTGTTCCATGTAGTCAGTCCCGTCGTGGAGCAATAGGAGGGGAAGCGGTTCTCGCGTGCTGGATCCGACTGGTGACAGGAGATGGTGGTGGCGCCTGCCACCTAGGAGACGACTGTGGACTCGGAACTCTGTGCGGTTCCATGCGATGGAATCGTCTGTCGGAGGCGGGACCGGAGATGCACTCGCCCTAAGCACCGAGTTCTCGCCAAACGGGTTGGTAGCGACCTCGGGATTGCTTGGATCGAGAGTCGACTCGTACCGAGCACCGCGGCGGATCTCGAAGCGATACTCGATACGAGCCGAGTCGGGTAAGTGAAGGTTGATGGACCACTCGCCATCAGCCTCGACCATCGGCAGATGACCGGGGAATCGCGGCATGAACGTCTTGACCGCCACGCCGTCTGCGCGTCCGGACCACGCAAGGCGATGAATCTCGATGGCCACCGGAGGATCCTAAGGGCTGGAGGCGATCCGGAGATCACTAGACGTCTCGGACAATTAGCGTCTGAACCATGGCGACCCTCTTCACACGCATCATCGAAGGAGAACTGCCTGGAACCTTCGTCTGGCAAGATGAACGGTGCGTCGCGTTTCTCAGCATTGAGCCTCTCCGTCCGGGTCACACCCTTGTTGTGCCGCGCGAAGAGATCGACCACTGGCTTGAGTGTCCCGAGGACCTGCGTGACCATCTGATGGGCGTAGCGGCGACGCTCGGCAAGGCGATCGAGGCAGCGTGGAACCCTGAGAGGGTCGGTCTGATGATCGCAGGGCTGGAGGTTCCCCACCTCCATCTTCACCTTGTGCCAATCTGGGAAGTGCACGATCTCGACTTCAGCCGTGCCCGCCCGGCGACCCGCGAAGAACTCGTCGAGGCCGCCCAGCGGATAATCAATGCACTTGACGACCTGCCAGTACCCTCTCCCGAGTGAAGGTTCTTGTCACGGGAGGCGCAGGTTTCATTGGGAGCCACACGGTCGTTGAGTTGATCCTCGACGGTCACGAGCCTGTGGTCTTCGACAACTTTGAGAACTCGAAGACATCCGTATTGGACCGTGTCAGCCAGATCACCGGCTATCCGATCGCCTTCGTGCGTGGTGACGTCAGGGATGCCGACGCCCTCGACCAGGTGATGACGGACCACAGGTTCGACGGTGTCATCCACTTTGCAGGGCTCAAAGCAGTGGGCGAGTCCGTGGAGAAGCCCCTCGACTACTTCGAAGTGAACGTCGCAGGTTCGGTAGCGGTACTCCAAGCGATGCGCCGCCAACAGGTAGGAGCCTTTCTGTTCAGCTCGTCAGCGACCGTGTACGGAGATCCGGATGTCCTACCCATACCCGAGGACGCCCCGTTACGCCGTCCGACCAATCCGTACGGTCTCTCCAAACTCATGGTCGAACAGGTCCTAGAGGATCTCACGGCTGCCGCCCCCCAAATGGCTCTAGGTGCGCTGCGCTATTTCAACCCCGTTGGAGCTCACGAGAGCGGACTCATCGGCGAGGACCCGACCGGCATTCCGAACAACTTGATGCCGATCATCGCCCAGGTCGCGACCGAGCGGCTCCCGAGCCTCGCTGTTTACGGCAACGACTATCCCACCGCAGACGGAACCGGCGTGAGGGACTTCATCCACGTTGTCGATTTAGCCAGGGGCCACCTCGCCGCCTTGTCATTTCTGGCGAGCCACCCGGGACTCCACATTTGGAATCTGGGCACCGGCGTCGGAACATCGGTACTCGAACTGGTAAGAGCTTTCGAAGAGGCCTCGGGGGTAGTGATTCCCTACGAGGTCGCCGCCCGTCGTCCCGGTGATGTGGCCGCCACCGTTGCAGACCCGTCTCGAGCTCAACGAGAGCTGGGCTGGTCATCTCGTTTCGACATCGATCGGATGTGCGCTGATACCTGGCGTTGGCAGCAGTACGCCAACACTCTCACGGATTAGCCCGCCACTCTGCGAGTGTGGCTCTGATGAATGTCTCGGCCGTCTCGATCATCTCGGTGCTGTCGCCAGGTTTCCGGGGAATCGGTTCCCCGAACCGCACTCGCACCGTGGTGGCGAAGCGAACCGGTTTCAGGTTGTTCGCGAGCAACTTCCACGAGCCGTCGATCGCCATGGGAACGACCGGCAGCAGGTTGGCGTGCCGAAGGAGCGCATCTGAGCCGGCCCTCCTGAATTCACCCAGTTGTCCGTCACGAGATCGGGTTCCCTCAGGGAAGATCACAACCGAGACGTTGCGCTCTTGAGCGGTGGTCGCCATTTCCTGAATCGCGGCGATTGCCTGCCGAGCATCAGACCGGTCGATAAGGGCGTTTCCGCCCCTCTTGAGGTTCAACGAAACCGAGGGAATACCCCGGCCCAGTTCCTGCTTGGCAACGTATTTGGGAAAGTTCGTGAAAAGGATTCCGCCGATGATGACGATGTCGAGGAGGCTCTGGTGGTTGGCGATCACCGCGTACCCGGTGCGGGGCTTCAACGTGTCTGGACGTTCGATGAGAATCTTCGTCCCGCAGATCTTGAACAGACCGACGAGCGTCCGCTGCAGCATTGCCATCGCGTATTCGAAACCACGAAGCGAGAAGGGCCGAACGAGCCTTCCGACGACCTCGAAGATGACGAGGGTCAAGACGAAACTCAGCACGAAAGGGATTGTCGTGATCCATTCGATGGCGCGTCGCACGGGCGCCAGATTACGCCTTCCACTCGTGGGCAAGTAGCGCCCATCGTTCGTGGTCCTGCCATTGGCCTCCGACCCGCAGGTATTCGACAGCCAGCCCCTCCAACCTGAAACCGAGTGATTCCGCCAACTCTCGAGAGCGGGTGTTGGACGGTTGAATGTTCGCCTCCAGCCGGTGCAAACCAAGCGAATCAAACCCGTGACCCACCACTGCCGAAACCGCCGATCGGAGAGACTCTCGGGTCCCGCCATCACCGAGCCGGTAGTACCCAACAGAGGCGGAGTCGAGTGCCCCCCGCACGATGTTGTTGAGGTTGACGGCCGCGATGAGCCGATCTTCGCTCCATACGAGAAATCCGGCGTGTGAGGGGCCCTTTGAGCGTCGGACGTAGGCGGCGAACGACTCACGGCTGGCGGGCGGTTCCACAAGACCTTCGTGGTAGGGCCTGCTCGCCTCCACCAGCCTCAAGAACTCGCCAGCGTCTCCCGACCGGGGAGCGATCAACTCGAGTCCTTCAACTTTCATGACGAGAAGAGACGGTCAAAGGAGTCCCTCACCGCATCAGCCAACAGGTCTTTGTGTCGCCAGAGCAGCGAGCCGTGTCCGGCACGTTCCACGATCCGAAGTTCTGCCTCCCAATGCGCTGCGAGGCTCCTGCTGAACTCCGGTAACACGAACCCATCGCGTCCGGCACTGACCAATACGGCCGCCGAGTGATGCGAGAGTGGGGGCAAGTCGAGCACCGAAGCACCCGCTAGTGCGTCCGCCAGTCGAGTTTCCGCGGAGGCTCTACCTCCCAGCGCCTTCCAGTCGATCGCTCGTCGTAGCGCCCCTTCCAGGTACACGGGCCCAGGACCATGAGAGGCGGCGAGGGGAGCGGTAGCCACCGGACGGGGCATAGATGCCGAGATGTAAGCCGCAAGATTGCCTCCCATGCTGTAGCCAGAAACTCCGCCCTCACCCATCCCGGTCGCCAAGGCCAGGAGAGCGCGACCTTCCGCAATGGCTCCGTAGCCCATCGTCGCAAAGTCGGCGACGGTCCCAATTGCAGGCTCGGAGTCCTGTCTCGTGCGGCGCAGGCCGTAGTGAGGGATATCTGCGATGAACGAGCCGATTCCACGCTCAGCGAGGAGGTTGGCCAACTTCCGCCGAGGGTTGAAGCTTTCGTCGTTCCACGCAGGGAGGAGCACGACGATGCGATTGCTGCCTTGGGAGGGATCGATCCACTCAACGGTCACCACCCGCGCCGTCTCGGCCAGGAGATCGGCCACGGGACTAGTGAACTGGGCTCGACGAAGGCGAAAGCCTCGATGTTCAGATTTGCGGCCCCACTCGATCTCGACCTCAGGTAGAGGGTCTGCAGCAGTGATTCTCCTGCCCAAGAGTTCTAGCTGCGAATTGTCGCCCCATCCGCCGGTGAACACCCTCGTTCGACGATCGAGCACGAAGCCCACGGGCGCCATACGGTCGATGAAGTGAGTCACGAAAAGCCGACATCGGTGGTCAAGAGATCGTCGTAGGTTTCCCTTCGTACCACCAGCGAGGCCACGGAGTCCTCGACGAACACGACCGCCGGCCGCAGGACCTTGTTGTAGTTGCTGCCCATGGATTGGCCGTATGCCCCAGTGACAGGGGTCGCTATCACGTCGCCCACGGCTAGGTCGGCGGGAACCTTCCCCTCGCGGACCAACAGGTCGCCAGACTCACAGTGCTTACCGACTAGACGAATCTCTTGTGGCCGCTCGGCCGACGCGGCCCGGGGTAGAAACGTCTCATATCCGCTTCCGTAGAGGACAGGTCGAGGGTTGTCGCTCATGCCGCCGTCCACTGCGACATAGGTTCGTACGCCGGGGATGTGCTTGATTGTCCCGACGGTGTAGAGGGTGACAGCGGCAGAAGCCACGATTGCCCGGCCTGGCTCGGCGAAGATCTTTGATGTGACTCCGAGTTCGGATGCTCGCCTACGGATGGCCGCTGCCCACTCTGTGATGGTTGGGGCAGTCTCACCTTCGACGTAGGCCACACCCAGACCTCCGCCGATTGACAGTTCGGGCAATCCGAGCGGCTGGGAGAAGCCGGCAATTACATCCAGCGCGTCGGCGTATGAATCCTCCCGGAACACCTGGGAACCGATGTGGGCGTGGATTCCGACCAGGTCCAAAATCGAAGATGACCGGACGCGGTCGACGCCCGCTGCAGCATCTCCGTTGGAGACCCCAAAACCGAATTTGGAGTCCGCCTGGCCGGTTGAAACGAATTCGTGGGTGTGGGCCTCGACACCTGGGGTGATACGAATCAAGACCTTCGGACGGGACTGGGAACCGGCCGCCATGTCTTCGAGCAGCGCCAACTCATCGAAGTTGTCGACCACTATGCGACCGACACCGGCCTTTAGAGCCATGCGAATCTCCGTAGGAGACTTGTTGTTGCCGTGG
The DNA here is from genome assembly GCA_041744795.1 of Acidimicrobiia bacterium. Taxonomy (GTDB): domain Bacteria; phylum Actinomycetota; class Acidimicrobiia; order Spongiisociales; family ZC4RG35; genus DATHWB01. Next base: position 6,808 of record JBGTKD010000163.1, on the reverse strand, counting down.
AGTACGAGTCGATCGGCCGGCACGTCCGCTGCGAGGGCCACGAACAGTTCGCCTCCCGTCGCAACGTCAATGCGCATTCCTGCTTCGTGGACCAGGCGAGCGATCGCTGTGCACAAGAAGGCTTTCGCGGCGTAAACGGCACCGTCGCCGAAAGCAGAGACGGCTTCGGAGGCTCTGGCTCTGAGATGGGCTGCGTCGTAGACAAACAACGGGGTCCCGAACTCCGACGCGAGATCCAGCAGGTCGCATCCACCGATAGAAGCCCGACCTGTCCCGTCGATGGAAGTCGTGTCGGGCAGGAGTTCGATGGGGAGGGCTGTCACCGCGTGTCTGACGGGTAACGGTGTCTCGACAGATACCACCAACCCAAACCGTGGAGTGCGACACCGGCGAGCAACAGCGATGCCATCACCCATTCGCCGAGGATCGCGGCGGCGATTGCAGCGATCGCCGCTGCGATAACCAGGGCCGTGCGGACGCCGTTGAGGGGGCCAAACATGGTGATGAGTCTACGTCGGGAGCGCCGAAACGCCCCTTCGTCGGCTTACGATCGGCTCATGCATCTCGACATGTTCGATCTCACGGGCAAGGTGGCAGTAGTTACGGGAGGCAACTCCGGCATCGGACTGGGCATGGCGCGAGGGTTGGCGACCGCCGGCGCCGACGTGTGCATCTGGGGTACGAACGAAACAAAGAACGCGGCCGCACTCGAGCGGCTGGCCGCGATCCGTCCATCGTCAAGTGCGGAGATCTGTGATGTGGGAGACGAACAAGCAGTCGAAGCAGCGATGGATTCGGTCGTGGAACGCTACGGGTCCATAACCACGGTGTTTGCCAATGCCGGTGTCCCTGCCGGTTCGGTTCGTTTCGGAGAGACCGGGCTAGATGACTGGCACGCCACCACACGCATCAATCTCGATGGCGTGTTCTTGACGTTCCGGGCGGCAGGACGACGCATGATCGACCAGCAAACGCCAGGGTCACTCGTTGTGACATCCAGTTTGAGCGCCAGGCTCGGAATGCCCAGAGGACAGGCCTACTCGTCCACCAAAGGGGCGGTGATCTCACTGGTCCAGAGCATCGCTGTCGAGTACGGGAAACATGGGATCCGGGCGAACGCTCTCATGCCGGGGTGGATCGAGACCCCCATGACAGACAACCTCCTGGGGTCGGAGCGCTTCGACGCCAGAAACCTGCCGCGGATGCCGCTGGGCCGATATGGCGTGCCAGAGGATTTCGCTGGGATCGCCGTATACCTGGCAAGTGACGCCAGCCGGTATCACACCGGAGACACCATCCGCATCGATGGCGGGTACGGCCTTACGTGACCGCCCCGTCATAGCGGGACAACAGCGAGTACATCGCCTCGGCACCGAATGTCAGGGCTTCGATAGGGAGCCGTTCGTCTGCGGCGTGGACGGTGCGCTGGAAGTCGAAACCTTCAGGCAGAGTGATAGGTGTGAATCCGTAGGGCTGGATCCCTAGTTGTGCGAACCACCGCCCGTCAGTCACTGCTGGCAGCAGGAAGGGGATCGGAACGGCGTCAGGAGCCTGGCTGACGATGATCTCGGACAGCAGCGGGAAGAGTCCCAGGTCGGGCTCAGCTGGGGTCGCCGCCCCGTCAGTAATCGTTCGGATCCGACAGTCGGCACCGACGATCTTCCTTAGTTCCGAAGTGAACGTCTCGACCGTCATGCCCGGAAGCATCCGTCCGTCGAGGCCCAGAGTCACTTCTGCCGGTATGACATTGTGCTTGTCGCCGCCGGATACAACCGTAGGACTGACAGTGTTCCGGAACATCGGCTCGAACATCCTCAACTGTGACCTGAGGACACTCATAGCCGCACCCGCAGTCCGCTCGTCCGACAGCCGCCGTAGAGCTGCTCTCGTCGTGCCAGTCGTGTGTTCGGCCAGGGCCTCGACCATCAGACGGGTGGGGGCCGTCAGGTGAACCGGGAGCCGCCGCCGATCGAGATCAATGAGGATGCGGCCCAGCTTGGCCATCGAACCTCCACGAATGGGCATCGACCCGTGGCCGGCCGGACCATCGATAGTGAGCTCGAACCCGACTCCGATCCTTTCGGCGATTTGAATCGGGTAGAAGGTGGTCCCGTCGAGATTGAAGGGAAACCCGCCAAACTCACCGATGCAGTAACGGACTCCGTCGAAGATCCCTGCGTGTTCCTCAACGAGAAACCGGGCACCGTAGGTACCCTGAGTCTCCTCATCTGAGACAACGACCAACAATATGTCGCCTGCCGGGGGAGTAGGGGAGACCGAGGCCCGCAGGAAGGCGTCAAGCATCATCACCACCGGACCCTTCATATCCAGTGTCCCTCTGCCCCATATGAACCCGTCGGCGAGGTCGGCTGAGAACGGGTCGTGTGTCCACTGTTGGCCCGTCACGGGCACGACATCGATGTGGCCTTGGAGCAGAAGCGGGGGAGCGGTCCCCCTTCCCTGTAACCGGGCCACCAGGTTCGGCCGGGTCTCGTCTTTGGAGATGATTCGGAACTCGACCCCGGCGCTCTCGAGGATGGCGGCGATTATTTCGATGCCAGCACGCTCATTTCCCGAGGTCGTATCGATCCGGACGAGCTGACGTAGAACCTCTGTACGGTCGATCACTACCAGGAGCGTACCTCCGCGCCTTAACTTGGGGCCGATGACAGCCTCAGATACCCGACTGGCGCCGATCGGATGGTGACGCTCCTGGTCGGTCTTGCGGTGGCCATCGGCCTCATCGGGACTTTGCTGCCGATCCTCCCCGGGCTGGTGCTGATCTGGGCGGCGACGATCGCATACGGCCTGGCCGAGGGGTTCGGGGTAATCGGCTGGGTGGCGGTCATTCTCATCACCGGAATGCTCATTGGCGGAGAGGTCGCCGGGTTTCGCATGCCGCAGAAGGCGGCGGCCGCAGGCGGCATCGGGTGGACCGGTCAGGCATTCGCCGTGGGGCTGGCCATCGCCGGCTTCTTTGTGATCCCTGTCGTGGGTTTGCCGCTCGGGTTCGTTGCGGGTGTGTACTTGGCGGCTCGGCGGCGCAACCGGGAGACGGCCTGGTCGACGACGGTTCGCACACTTCGGGCGCTGGTCAAGGCCGCCGGGGTGCAGTTTCTCACCGGTATCGCCATGGCCTTGACCTGGGGAGCGTGGGTGATCCTCGGATAATGCAGCCCATAGGCGTGTTCAGACTCAACTTGACATAACGGAGATTATGGGCGCTTCAGGCTTTGAGCCAGTCCGCTAGCCGCAAGCCCGCACAGCTCCGTTTCATGGGCCGGCGAACCAGAACCGGTCGTCCATCCAGTCTCCCGAGCCCGGAATCCCAACGATCCTCTGTGATATCCCCAGACTCGACACGCAAGGTTGGGCATGGACCCGAATCCCAAGGTCCCCCGGCCAACGGAGTAAGAACGCCTTTAATCCGTCACTGTGACGCAATGAACTGCGCACTCAGCTAGGCAGACATTGAGGGTATCCTGATACTTGATATGTCAAACAGTCCTGTTCTGGAGTTGGTGGAGCTGGGAATGCCGTGGGCCGGGCTCGATCCGTTCATCTTCACCATTCACCACCTCGACCACTACCCGGCCGGGAACGAATCGCAGGGTCCGGCAGCCTCGCTCGCCGGGCGACAGATCGGGATGGACTTTTCCTACCGCGACGGATGGAGCATGTACCACGGGTCACGAGTCCCCGGGTTCCCCCAACACCCGCATCGGGGTTTCGAGACGGTGACGGTCGTTCGTCGAGGCTATGTGGATCATTCGGACTCTCTAGGAGCCACCGCCCGGTACGGCGAAGGCGACGTGCAGTGGCTGACTACAGGGTCGGGCATTCAGCACTCGGAGATGTTTCCGCTGATCCGAGACGACACTCCCAACCCGTTGGAGCTCTTCCAGATTTGGCTGAATCTTCCACCCGAGTCCAAGCTCGTGCCCGCCTACTTCCGGATGCTGTGGGGAGAGGACATCCCGACGATATCGCCGGCCGCCGGAATAGAAATCGATGTGATGGCCGGATCCCTTGATGGGTTCGTGGCCCCCTCCCCTCCCCCGGACTCATGGGCCTCACGCCCAGATACATCTTTTGCCATATGGTTGATTCGCCTGGCCCCAGACACTTCCTGGGTTCTGCCCGCGACCGAGCAGGGCGTCAACCGGATGCTTCACTTCTTCGACGGCGAGACAGCCGAGATCGGTGGAACGGCCACCGAGCGCGGCACCGGGGTCAGGCTGCGTTCCGATCTGGACGCAGAAATCGTCAACACTGGTGGTGACGCCGAGTTTCTCCTCCTACAAGGACGTCCGATAGGCGCCCCCGTGATTCAGATGGGTCCGTTCGTGATGAACACTCCGGAGGAGATCCAGGAAGCCGTGTCCGACTATCGGCGCACCGGCTTCGGCGGCTGGCCCTGGTCCGGTTCCGACCCGGTCCATGCTCGCTCTGATCGCCGGTTCGCCATCCACGCCGACGGCCATGTCGAACATCGCGACATGGCGCCGGTCGACTGACCACTCGTCGAGACCTCTACGCTCGGCTCAGATGAATCCATACCTCCGGGTACGCCCAGATATCGCAGATGCCCTCGCCCATGGCCGGCCGGTCGTGGCTTTGGAGTCCACGATCATCGCTCATGGGATGCCATATCCCGCCAACGTCGAGACAGCCCTGCAACTGGAAGCAGACGTTGCTGATGGAGGCGCCCTGGCGGCGACCATTGCCATCTGCGATGCTTCCATCTGTGTTGGCCTGACACCCGAGGAGATCGAGCGGATCGCCGCTCCGGAGGCAGAAGTGGTCAAAGTGAGCAGGCGTGACATGGCCTTCGTCCTCCAAACCGGAGGCATGGGAGCGACGACCGTCGCAGCGACGATGATCGCCGCCAACCTCGCTGGAATATCGGTATTCGCCACGGGCGGCATCGGAGGCGTCCACCGAGGCGCGGCGGAGACCTTCGACATCTCGGCCGACCTCGAGGAGTTGTCCTCGACTCCCGTAACGGTCGTCTGTGCGGGGGTTAAGTCGATCCTCGACATCGGTCTGACTCTTGAGTACCTCGAGACGCGGGGGGTACCGGTGATCGGATTCGGAACGAATGTGTTCCCAGCCTTCTACACCCGAGGCGGCCATGCGATCGAGCAGCGTCTCGACACCCCAGCCGCGATCGCCGAGGTCATGGCGATCCGCGCCCGGCTGGGAATGGCGGGAGGCATGGTCGTTGCCAACCCCATCGCTGAAGAAGACGCTATGGATCCTGACGTCATTGAGGCCGCTATCGACCAGGCGATCGAACAAGCGGCTGTCGACGGCATCGCTGGAAAGGAGACGACTCCCTATCTTCTCGGCAGGATCGCCGAACTCACAGGGTCGGCCAGTCTCGAGGCGAACATATCCCTAGTCCGGGGCAACGTCCGGGTGGCAGCCCGAATCGCTAGGGCATTCTCGGAACTGGCCTAGAGGTGCCCGACCGCTTTCGGTTCGAGAGATACCGCCCGCACCGACGCGGCGGTTCGATAGAGATGCCATAGGGCCTGGCGATATCCGTCGCTGTCCGCCCCCTCGGCCAAGTCTCCGTCCACGTCCTGTAGAGCGCTTTCGATGCTGTACATGAGATCACGCAACTCATCGAACACCGCCCGAGTGAGGAGCACGTCGTCGGGTCCAAGGCTGTGGCGGGCGGCCAGAGTGCGCGCTTCGTAGGCCCGTTGGCGATGACTGCGCCGACAGAACCGTGGTGGCCGGCCGGGACCCGGTGAAACGGGAAACGAAGTCCCACACCAGGCGCAACGTCGTTGTTTCGTCACAGGTACGAAACTAGTGCACCACGGATCCGATACCGTGTCACGACATGGAGCTCACAGGTGTCCTCTTGTCCACCACGCCAGATCGTTATTGGGCGATGCGCCAGTTCTATGTCGAGACACTCGGACTTGAGCCTCGATCGGATCGAGACGGATTCATCAACTTCGACTTCGGCCACTCCCGCCTGACGATCGCCTTGCACGATCAGCTGGAAGGCCCCGCTACAGATCCCCGACGAGTGATGATCAACTTTCTGACCGCTGACATAGAAGCAGCGGTCGCCCAATGTGATCCGAGAACGGTGATCCGTCCGCCTGAACAAGAGAAGTGGGGTGGACGGGTGGCAACAGTCACAGATCCGGACGGGAACCTCATCCAGTTCCTCGCAATGGAATGAGACGAAGACCCGAGACGTTCTTAGGGGTATCCAGTCTTCAAACGGAGGTAAAGCCATGGCCACACTCGATCTCACACTTGAGACTTTCGACGAGACCATCCGGGACAACGAGATGGTGCTCGTCGACTTCTGGGCCGAGTGGTGCGGACCCTGTCGCTCTTTTGCTCCCACCTACTCGGCGGTAGCCGACGACAACCCTGACATCGTCTTCGCCAAAGTGGATACCGAGGACCAGCAACAGCTTGCTGGTGCTTTTGGAATCCGATCGATCCCCACGTTGATGATCTTCAGAGACCAAGTACTTCTCTACTCACAACCGGGAGCCCTCCCCCGTTCCGCTCTCGACGATCTGATCGGTCAGGTGCGCGAACTAGACATGGACGACGTACGCCGCCAGCTTGCAGAACAAGAGACCGAGACTGTCGAATCCACATAAGGGCTGGTCTCGAAGCACCGACTCGGTATCCAGCGGTCAATCCGTAGGCCGGTTTGACATCCGGCACGAGTTCTCGAATACTGCCCGGCAATTGACAACGCGCTCATCCAGAGCGGTGGAGGGACAGGCCCTGTGAAACCGCGGCAACCGGAGGTCCAAAAGACCAA
>JBGTKD010000162.1:0-26267 GCA_041744795.1 Acidimicrobiia bacterium | reverse complement strand
GGCGGCTGCCGCCTGGATCATGTCTGCATTTGATGAGAGGCTGCTTCTCCCAGCTCTCGTGATCGCCCTGCTGATGGCCACCGCGCCCATGTGGCGTTTTCGCAGCGCCGCGGCAGCGACGAGGGCTCAACTGAAATGGCTCGCCTGGGTGGTCGTTGTCGGCGTTGTCGGCCTGATCACCGTGCAGGCATTGGCACTGTTCGCTGGGTGGGAGGCAACGCCTACTCAAGCGGCAATTTGGTTGCCGGTTTTCGCGGGTGTGATTGGTGTCCCGGTGGCAATGGTCGTTTCGGTTCTCCGCTATCGGCTATACGACATCGACCGGATCGTCACCCGGACCGTGTCCTATGCAGTGGTGGTAGGCCTCCTAGCTGCGGTGTACGCGGGGATGGTCCTTGGGATGAGTCAACTGGTCGGTCGAGGGTCCTCCCTTGTCGTCGCCGGGTCGACTTTGGCAGTAGCTGCATTGTTCAACTCTCTACGGAGAAAGGTCCAAGCGACGATTGACCGTCGTTTCAATCGCGCGCACTACGACGCGAAAACAGTCTTGGACGATTTCGCCACCACCCTCAAAGATCGGATCGATCTGGACGTGATAGTGCAAGCGTGGGTCAGAGTTGTGGTCAAGACCATGGAGCCGACGACGGTGTCGGTCTGGGTCGAAGTCGACGAGTGAAGCGCCTGCAACAGTCGGTGCTGCACGATATGACCGCGTAAGATCCCGTCGTGCCCTCTCTGCTCTTTGTGGCGGCTCATCCGGATGATGAAAACTTTGGTGCTGCGCCCATCATCGCTATCCACACACACGAATCAGACTTACGTTTTCTTCTGATTCACGCCACGGACGGGGAAGCGGGTGAGATCGCACCGGACAGCGGTGTGAGGAAAGAAGACCTCGCCGCTGCGCGCCGTCAGGAGGCGGTCGACAGTTGGACCGAGCTTGGGAGGCTTCCCGATCGTCATGACTGGTTCGGCCTGCCGGACGGCGGCCTGGATCGCTATCCCGAGGAACTCGTCGACCGGATCGCGGCTTTCTTGGGAGAAGAGCGGCCAGATGTTGTCGTCACTTTCGGGCCGGACGGAATCAGCGGACATTCCGACCATGTAGCCGTGAGCGCAGCCACGACTGCGGCTTTCCACCAAGTTCGAGTCGACGGTGGGCCAGGTCTTCGACGGTTGCTGTACGGCGCGATCCCGCAATCGTCGATCGAACGCTGGAACGAGGCGCGCCGGCGGAAAGGCGAGTGGGAGTGGGATGCGAACGTGGCGTTTCATATGCGCGGGGTGCCAGACGAGACGATCGGTGTCACCGTCGATACCTCCCAGGTTGCGGCCAGGGCTATCGCGGCATTGCGGCGACACCGCACCCAGTGGTCCTATCAGACGATGAATGACGACCGGGCGTTGGCTGATGGGTTCCAGCGAACGCACTTTGTGATCGCCTGGCCGTCACGGGACAGCCAAAGGGTCCTCGGAGGGGTATTCGAAGACCTGTGACGACCTGGCCCGACCGAGCCCGGACCGAATTTGGTGCGGAGCGGGCATAATCGGTTCATGAGACGACCGACAGTGCGCGGTCTGATCTTGGGGATGATCCTCTCGGGCGCGTTCGCAGTTCAGGCTGTTGCACAGGTACCTACGGTGATGCTCGCCGACGTCGACGGGCCAATTACACCTGTCACGGCTGGCTATCTTGCCGAGGCGGTCGAAGAAGCAAGCGATGCCGGTGTCCCACTGGTTGTGACCATCGACACGCTAGGCGGCCTTGACACCTCGATGCGAGACATCGTCCAGACCTTCCTCGGTGCGCCGATCCCGGTCATCGTCTACGTCCAGCCGGCGGGAGCCCGGGCTGCTTCAGCCGGAACTTTCATCACGATGGCCGCCCATGTTGCTGCCATGGCCCCTGCCACATCTATCGGCGCGGCCACCCCGGTGGATCTGGAGGCAGGCGAGACGGCCAGCGACAAGATCATCAACGACGCGGTGGCCTTTGCAATATCGGTGGCCGAACGGCGAGGACGCGATGTCCAGTTCGCCGAAGACTCAGTCAGGGACGGCGCCTCGGTCACCGCCAGCGTTGCCGTGGAGCAAGGCATCGTCGACCTTGTGGCAGAAGACCTCGACGCCTTGCTCGCCGAGATCGACGGCATGGTCGTCAACGTCGCCGGATCAGACGTGACGCTTCGCACCGCGGGGGCCTTCGTCGAACCGATCGAGATGTCGGCCCTCCAACGGATCCTCGCTCAGATAGCCGACCCGAACCTGGCGCTGCTATTCCTGTCGATCGGCACGCTCGCCGTGGTCTACGAGGCAGCCAACCCCGGTATGGGCTTCGCCGGAATCGCAGGAGTCATCATGATCCTCCTCGGCTTCTTTGCCCTTAGCGTTCTGCCGGTAGCGACCGCCGGAATCGCTTTACTCATCCTGGCGGTGGCGCTCTTCATCGGTGAGATTTTCGTTCCAGGGATAGGTGTGTTCGCGGCTGGTGGAACGATTTCGCTGATCCTCGCTGGCATCTTCTTGTTTGACGGCCCGGTCGGAGTGAGCATGCCGCTGCTCTGGCCCAGTGCCATCGTGCTCGGGTTGGCGAGCGCCTACGCCGGCCGGGAGGCGTTCAAGGCCCGCACCGCGCCCTCTACGACGGGTGCCGGCACGCTGGTAGGCCGGGAAGTTACGGTGGTGGGCGATGCAAAGGCGGGATGGTCAGCCTTCCTGGACGGGACCTGGTGGACGGTCCGCCCCGCCGAAGGGAATTTGGCAGACGGAGACGAAGCGCAGGTGACTGCGGTCGATGGGATCCGCCTGGTGGTCAATCCAAAGGAGCAATCACATGAACTTTGACTTCCTGACAGGGGTAGCACTCGCTGCCGCCCTTGGCCTGGTGATCCTGAAGGCTGCCATTCACATTCTCCCCGAATACGAAAGGGGCGTTCTGTTCCGACTTGGACGAGTGACGGGTGAGCCCCGCGGACCGGGCCTGATTTTCATCATCCCGATCGTCGACAAGTTGCTCAGGGTGAGCTTGCGGACGGTGACGATGGACATCCCGCCCCAAGACATCATCACCAAGGACAACGTCACGGTGCGGGTCAACGCGGTCGCCTACTTCCGGGTGGTTGACTCGAACAAAGCGATCCTCGAGATCGAGGACTTCGGATTCGCCACAGGCCAGGTCGCCCAGACGACGCTGCGCAGCATCGTCGGCCAGGTCGAACTCGATGAGTTACTTGTCAATCGCGACGAGATAAACCGCCAGCTCCAGCAGATCATCGACAGCCTGACCGATCCGTGGGGCGTGAAGGTGTCACTGGTCGAGATCAAGGACGTGGAACTCCCCGACACGATGCGGCGGGCAATGGCCCGTCAGGCCGAATCCGAACGCGATCGCCGGGCCAAGGTCATTCACGCCCTCGGTGAGCAGGAAGCGGCCGCCACGCTGGCCGAAGCCGCTCGGCTCATGGACGACCGTCCCGCCGCCATGCAGCTCAGGTTGCTACAGACGATGACCGAAATTTCGGCCGAACAGAGTTCGACGATCATCTTCCCGCTTCCGATGGAACTGCTGCGGGTGCTCGACATGATGCGTCCCAAGGATCAGCGAGACTGACCGGCCGATATGACGCCGGCTGACGCCACTGCCTTCATCCAGGAGTCGATGCCGTTGTGCGCCACGCTCGGTATTGAGGCGCTAAGTCTTGCGCCGGAGGAGGTCGTGCTCTCGCTGGCCTGGTCCGAAGCGCTGTGCACCGCTGGGGGTGTGATGCATGGCGGAGCGTTGATGGCGCTCGCTGATTCTGCTGGCGCCGCCTGTGCTTTCCTCAATCTTCCCGATGGAGCGAGCGGAACCACAACGATCGAGTCCAAGACGAACTTTCTGCGGGCTGTGCGCGGGGGCACTGCCATCGCCACATCCCGTCCGTTGCACGTTGGTTCGGGTACGGCAGTCGTCGAAACCGAACTCCACAATGATGGCCACCTGGTCGCCAAGGTGACACAAACTCAGGTAGTGCTCGGCGGGCGATGAGACACCTCGACGCCTAGCCTGTGGCTCCCAGGCTCTTTGGAGTAGTGACATGGCGGATTTCAGACAATTGGACGCGACCTCGTGACTATCGCCCTTGCCGTGCTGGGTGCCTACCTGCTCGGGTCGCTGCCCTCCGCACGCCTCGTCGAACGCCGCTGGTCGGTCGACTTGCGGTCGGTTGGAAGCGGTAATGCGGGAGCTGGCAACGCCACCCGGTCTGTGGGTCTGCGGGCCGGTTTGACCCTGGCGGTCCTCGACGGCCTCAAAGGCCTGATCGCCGTGCTGGTCGCTCGCTACGCCGGACTGCCAGATCTGGGGGTTGTGGTTGTCGGTGTGGTCACAGTTGTCGGCAACAACTGGCCGGTGTTCCGCCGCGATCGCGGGGGCAGGGGGCTCGCCACATCGGTCGGGGTCATCGTTGCCTACTCGCCCCAGCTGATCCTGTGGCCGGCGGGGTGGTCGTTCATCGGGTTGAAAATCGGCGGCGGGATAGCCGGGTTCGTTGGTTGGGCGCTTCTACCGACCTACGTCGCGGCGCTCGAACGCCCGGCCACCACGGTTCTGCTTGCGACCGGATTGGGATTGGCGATGATGGTGCGACGTGCCCAAGGCAACGCTGGTTTCGAACCCGCAGGCATGTTGAGCCGGGTTGTCTTCGACCGTGATCCACGCCCAACTGTCGCCCCCTGGCGTCCTTTCGCCATCGACGGCGGAAATGGACTCTGGGTGCCGGCACTCCTGGTTGTCGGGTTCCCGACCTATCTGTGGGTGGCCGCACGGTCGACGAACCTGACCGTCGGGCGCTGGACGATCGTTTTGTTGCTGGCGGCGATAGTCACCGAATTGGCAGCCAAGTTCACCTTCGGAGAATTGTTCAGGGACGGGGCTCGACGGTCGGGCAAGAACCTCTCCCGGGGAGGCGCTTTCCGTGCCTCCCTCGTGGGAACCGGTGTCGCCCGTCTGATACCTGTCGGCGGTGCTGTCACTCCGCTGGCCATGGCCTGGTCAGTCGGCGACGAATCTGAAGGGACCATCGGCGCGGCGCTCCGAGCGACTGTCCTGTCATATGGCGGCCTGGCTTTCGCATCGGGTGCCGGTCTCATTTGGGTCACAGTCCTCCATGACTCGCTTCAGCGAGAGCGTGCCGCATTCACTGCCGGGATCGCTTTGGTTGCTTTGGGGGTCGTGCTCGTCGGATCGGCCGGCCGCCTTCGAAGGCTCATGCCGATCGTGCCCCGGCGTTATCGCGACCGCGTTGATCGGGCGCTCGTCGATCACGGTCTCACACCGCGTTCCTGGGCTCTGCTCACCGGTCGGATAGTCCTGGAAGCGGCCACATTGGGTTGCGTTCTCCTGGCTTTCGAGATCTCAATGGCCCCTTCGCATGTGATCGTCGCTTTCGGTATCTCCCAGATCGTCGGCGGCCTACCGGGCACGCCCGGTGGATTGGGCGTGACCGAAGCCGGACTGATCGGGGCGCTCGCGCTGTTTGGGATCCCGGCCGCAGCTGGCGCTGCGCCGGTGCTGACCTTCCGTGTCATCTCCTACTGGCTTCCCGCTATCGGCGGAGTCGCAGCGGGCGGACACTCCTACCTGCGTCGCCGGAGGAAGTGAACCGCCCGTATCTGTGGCGGCTCGACAGGTTTCCTCGGCTTTCGACCGCCTCGCACCGCGCCTGCGGGGTAGGTTTTTTGGCACCGGACGGAGAAAGGGCTCATGGAAACCACAGTCACTGCTGACGACATCTCCCACATAAGCCTTTTTGAAGGGCTCGGTAGGCACGCACTCGACGAGATCGCCGAAAAGGCGGTCAAGACCTATGTACGTCCGCACATGGTTTTGGCAAAGCAGGGTGAGCAGGGGTTTGGCTTCGCCATCATTCTTTCCGGGAACGCCAATGTGTTCGTCGACGGCGAGATCGTTGCCAGTCTTGGGGCAGGTGATGTGTTCGGTGAGATATCTCTGGCTACCGGATCCCGCCGAAACGCAGACGTCGTGTCTGGCTCCCAAATGACCTTGGCCCACCTCATGGTGTGGGAGTTCCGATCACTCGTGACGAAGCATCCAGAGGTGAAAGAACGAATCGACGCGCTGGTCGCTCAACGGAGCGCTGGGAACTGAGCTAGCTGGTGGATCGGTTCTCGGCTGCCTGTGTGATCGCACGGGCCATTCGGCCGAAAATGAGGCGATGGAAAGGCAGCATCGCGTACCAGTAGACCCGACCTGCCAGACCGCGGGGGCGAAAGAAGGCAGACTGTTCCAGCACGCTCCCGTCGCCGGCCGGGCGTGAGCGGAAGTCCAACCAGGCTTCCCCCGGTAGGCGCATTTCGGCAGCCAGCTGCAGGTGCTCTCCGCGGGTCACCGCAGACACCCGCCAAAAGTCGATCGTGTCGTGGAGTCGCACTTCCTCGGGGTGACGGCGCCCACGGCGCAGACCGACGCCTCCAACAAGGACATCGATCAGGCCGCGGATCCTCCATGACCAGTTTTGGGTGTAGTACCCGACGGAGCCGCCGAGCCGGCTGAACGCCCAGTAGAGGTCGTCGGTCGAAGCTGAGGATTCGAGGGACTTGCGATCTGAGAGCCAGGTACCGCCCGCCCAATCAGGATCACCGTCCAGAGCTTGTGCCGGGCTGCTGCTCGCATCTGACCACCGGCTCGGAACGTCGAGACGAGCATCGCCGTCGAGCGCCAAGTCGATGGCTTTCTGCAAGGGCATCGGATCGATGTTGAGACGGGTGGACTGATCGTGGCTGACCACCACTTCGTTGCGGAGCGAGTCGACCAGCGGGCGAGCTACTCCGACGGGTAGGGGAGTGACGAGCCCGACCCACAAAGAGGAGAGCTTGGGAGTCAGAACGGGCACGGGAATCACGACTCGTCGGCGCAGCCCGGCGGCTTTGGCGTAGGCCTGCATCATCTCGGAGTACGTGACGACATCCGGCCCGCCGATCTCGATAATGGCGTCTTCAGAGGGCTCGTCGAGGGCTCGAATGAGGTAGGCGAGAACGTCTGTGATGGCGACAGGTTGGGTGCGGGTGTCCACCCAGCGGGGAGTGATCATGACCGGGAGGACCTCGGTCAGATATCTCAGCATCTCAAAGGACACCGAGCCAGAACCGATGACGATGCCCGCCCGCAACTCGATCACAGGTGTCGGTCCGCTCGCCAGTGTGCGTCCCACCTCGTGGCGGCTCTCGAGGTGTTCGGACAAGTCGTCGTCGCTACCAAGACCACCGAGGTAGATGATGCGGTCTAGATCGTTGTCAGCTGCACCATCGGCGAAGTTCTGAGCAGCAGCCCGGTCCGCATCTGCGAAGTCGGGATGGTCTCCCATCGAATGGACGAAGTAGTACGCGGCGTCGCATTCCGCCAGGCCGGCGGACACCTCGGCGGGTTCGAGTACGTCACAACGTCGAACGTCGACTTTGGCCCGCCACGGCAGGTCATCGAGTTTGGCCGGGGTGCGGGCCAGACAGACAACCTGATGGCCTGCCTCCAAAAGTCGGGGTACGAGCCTGCCCCCGATGTATCCGCTGGCACCGGTTACTGCGATGATCACGTCGAAAGCGTACGTGGCGGTACCTGCTTATCGGGCATCCGCATTGTTAGGTATCTAGTTGGTCTACACTGGACATCAACAGAGTGCGCCTGAATGCGTACATCGCCGCCTCATCTTGCGATCCGTCGGGTGGGGCAACCGCAAGACATTGCTGTTCTCGTCGAAGTTCTGCTCCGACCCCCGAATGCTAGGTCAGGCGGGGCGCGTGCCCCGACGGTTCAGACGCTTCAAAAGGAGCATCCAACAATGTCAACCAACCTCTACGTGGGAAATCTCACGTTCGACACAACGTCCTCGGACCTAGAGAGCCTCTTCGGCGCTCACGGCCAGGTCAAGAGTGCCCAGGTCATCACCGACCGCGAGTCCGGTCGCTCACGCGGTTTCGGGTTCGTCGAAATGTCGACCCCGGCAGAAGCCAAGGCAGCCATCGATTCCCTGAACGGCCACGACGTGGACGGTCGTCAGCTCACGGTCAACGTGGCGAAGGATCGTCGCTGACCGGAAACTACGCCCGACCAGTCGACGGCGGTCGCTTGCGATGCACATCGTGCGGCCACCCCAGGCGGGAACACAGGGAACCGTCCACGTGCTCGGTCCCTCACTGTCCCTGCCCGTCGTACGGGCAGCCTGATCCACCCACACCGGGTAGGAAAAAGCGCTCGTAAGTCGTCGTTAAAGACCGGGACCCGTTATGCGGGTCCCGGTCTTTTTTGTTTGTCACGATCTTCCTCACACGAGGGTCACACCGGCAGCGACGAGCTCTCCTTCGGTCCGCAGAGAGTCACCCGACTCCAGTTCGACGGCTGCGGTGGCGGCGGTGATGACTGTGGTTAGGTGTCCGAGTCGTACCGCATCCTCGGCGGTCGCCTTCACGCAAACGTCGAATGCCAGACCCACAACCACCACTTCGGTCACTCCCCGGTCGAGAAGCAGCGACTGAAGCTCGGTAGGGGTTTCCTCGCCCGTTTCGGGATGGCGCATCGTGAACCCCGAGTAGCCGTCTTCCCCGTTGGTGCCTTTCCGGACGACAGGGCCGTCCACGAGCAAACCAGGGTGCAGCTCTGCTCCCCAGGTTTCAGCAACGCAATGGACCGGCCAGACGCCCCCGTCCTTTTCGAAATGCGGCGTGGATTCCGGGTGCCAGTCCTGGGTGTAGACGACAAAGGCGTCGCCTTCCAAGGCTCGAACGATCTCTGCGTTGCAGGCGCCCACAACGTGCTCCCCGCCGGATACGTAGAGATTGCCCGACGGCTCGGCGAAGTCATTCTGTACGTCGACCACCACAAGTGCTGTCGTCCTGCTGTATTCGATCATGGTCCCAGCCTATGACATGTCTGGCTGCGGACTAGTTTGACCCGGTGAAGAACATCTCAGAGGGCATCCTCTTCACAGATCACTATCAGCTGACCATGGCCCAGCTGTATTACCGGACGGGGCTGCACACAAGACCGTCCCAGTTCGAGCACTTTTTCCGTTCATATCCCGATTACGGGGTGCATCAGGCTGGCTACTGCATCGCTTCGGGTCTCGAACCGCTCATCGATTGGATGGCCTCGGTTCGCATCGGGGAAGCCGAAGTCGAGGCCCTCATCAATGTCCGCTCGGCGGCTGGTGCCCGGGTCTTCGCTGACGACTTCCTGGGGTGGCTGCGAGAGAACGGCAGTTTTGACGAAGTCACGCTTCGGGCCGTGCCGGAAGGTCGTGTGGTCCATGCCAACGCACCGGTCGCGGTCGTCGAGGCGCCCCTTGCAGTCGCCCAGCTTCTCGAAACTCCGTTCCTGAACCACCTCAACTACGCCACTCTCATCGCCACGAAGGCGTCGCGGATCGTCGAAGCTGCTGCTGGCGGATCGGTCATCGAGTTCGGTTTGCGCCGGTCGCCAGGGTTTGGCGGCAACACCGCGACCCGGTCAGCGCTGGTCGCGGGAGCCGAATCCTCGTCCAACTTCGGGATGTCATATGAGCTTGGCGTCGCCTCGTCCGGCACCCATGGTCACAGCATGGTCCAGGTGTTCATGGCGGCCGGTGGGGGAGAGCTCGGAGCGTTCCGGGCATATGCCGACGTGTATCCCGACGACTGTCTTCTACTGGTCGACACGATCGACACGATCGAGTCTGGCGTGCCGAACGCCATCAAGGTGTTCGAAGAGCTCCGCGCCAAGGGACACGATCCAGTCGGCATCCGCCTCGACTCGGGAGACCTCGCTCACCTGGCTGTGCGGTCAGCCGAAATGCTGAACGCCGCTGGATTTCCGGACACACGGATTGTGCTGAGCAGCGGCCTAGACGAACTCACGATCTGGCAGGTCCGCAACCAGATCGCCCAGGAGGCACCCAGATACGGCGTTGACGCCGATCACCTGATGGCTCGGCTGGTGCACGGAGTCGGATCGAAACTGGTCACCTCCGAAGGAGACAGCTCTCTCGGTGGTGTCTACAAGACGGTTGCCGTGGGTGGGGACAACGGGGAGTGGATCCCCGCTATCAAGATCTCTGACACCCCCGAGAAGGTGCAGAACCCGGGAGCCAAGCGGGTGTGGCGGGTCTACGACGAGCGGGGATACGCCACCGCCGATGTCCTTGCGCTCACGGAAGAAGACTTGGATCTCACCGAGTCGATCCAGATCCATCATCTCACCCAACCAGGCGTCACTCGGACCCTGACCCCCGAGGGAATGTCAGAGATCGAGCCGCTGCTTGTGCCGATCCTCGAACGAGGTCGCAGGGTGTTCGAGCCAGGAGGCATCGAGGCCGCTCGGAAGCGCCGCATCGCTGACTTGGACCGGCTTGACCCGGGCGTACGACGACTCGTGAATCCGCACCGCTACCACGTGTCGGTCACGACAACGCTGCTCGATCTGAAGCGTTCGCTCGTCGCAGGTTTTACCGACTGAGCTTTACTTCTTGACCGACTTGGTCCGGGTGAGATGACGGTCGAGTACCGACCAGATCGCCGGATCGGCCAGCTTGCGCCGCATCGAGATGAGCGTCTGGATGAACGTTGGTACCGCCGCAGCCGGATCGAGCGGGTTGGGGCGCATCACTTCGAGTACCGCAGGTGACGGTCGGAGCACCACAACGTCGGTGTCCGGCCAACTCTCGTGAATCCTGGTCATTTCAGACCCGAGCGCGGTCCGCCCCACTCTGTCGAAAATCTTCTCGTAGAACCACGCACCTTCGCGTTCCTCGTCGGCCGCCATCGGCGCGATCACGATCAGCAGGTCCAACGGTTCGGGGTTGCCGAGAACCAGGTCGGCATGGGTGCCGGAGACAACGCCGCCATCCACGTAGGTTCGCCCGTCGATGATGCGGGGCTGGAAAGCGACCGGGATCGCTGAGGAGGCGGCGACAGCATCGGCGAGGGTCACGTCGGGTGCGTCCTCTGTTCCGAACGCGACGCGCCGCTTCTTTGCCACGTCGAAGGCAGTGATGATGGTCGCCTCAGACGGCCATTCGTCTGCTGCCGGACCGCATTGCGTGCGGACCCATTCCGCGAGACCGTCGGTTGTCCAAGCGGCCGGGCCGCCCAGGAGCATCGTCAGCCCTGGCTTGCGCAACCCGGGAATGATCCCGTGACGAACCCAGCGGCCGACACTCACGCCACGGTGGCGGGAAAAGAGGTGGCCGGATATACGATCGGAAACTGCCGTGCGATCCTCGTGGCGTTGAACCATCGAGTCGAGGTCAAGGCGGCCGCTGCGGACGAGGGCTGCGACGAAGGCGCCTCCCGAAGTGCCGACGATCACATCGGCCTGGCCTGGATCCCAACCGGTCGCGAGTTCGATTGCCATCAGCGCAGCCATTTCATATGACGCGCCGGTGACTCCGCCTCCACCCAGGATGATTCCGACTGAACTCATTCAGAATCGAGCATAGGACCTCGCCGGAATTGGCTCGCGCCGGGCGAGAGTCCCTTGCCTTTTGACGTCGGGTGGCTTCAGCCGAAGCGGCGTCCGCAGCCCCTACAAGTGGCGTCGGTCTCATGCGTCGCCTGTCCGCACCACGGGCAGGGCAGGTCATCTGCCATCAACTCGATGACCGTGTGCCCAAAGGCGCGTGGATCGCGAACGTCGACATTGCTGAACTCGTGTGTGTTCATCACGAGCGCAGGCTAGGTTTTCGCGGACTCGAAACCCGGTATTTCGACCAGGCGTCAGTGCATTACTGCGGCGGTGAAATCGTTCACGAGGTAGTTGAGATCACCCAGCCGGCCGTCCCTTTTCTCTGCAGCCTCAAGCATCTGCATGGCGGCGTGATAGGCGACCCACGGCTCAAGTCGAGTGCCTATCGAGTTCTCTGCGCCGTACCCCTCCCACAGGCCAGTGGCGGCGTCACCCCCCAGCGTTCGGCTGAACTGCCAGGTGGCCAGGGAAAGGTCCCATTCGGGCGGGGCAAGGGTGGCCCACTCCCAGCCGATGAGCATCAACTCGCCCTGGTCGTTGACGAGGAAGTTCTTGGGAAGAGCGCGAGTGTGGGAAGGCTTGGGGGTCGAGGCGACGGGGTGATTGTCACTCTCCTTGGCTACCTCGAGCACCTCGGAAGGCAGGCCGAGGCGACGCCGGAATCGTTCCAAGCGGTCGAGTGTCGAGCGAAAGTGGGTTTGGACGTATTCGCCGTCGATCCCACTGTCGAGGTTTGTGATCGATACGCCGGAGTCGTGGACCCCTCGCAGGAGGGCGCCCGCCTTGCGGACTAGAGCGACGTTCGGGGGCCGATTGGCAAGATTCCAGTTCCCGCCGTCGGTGGTGCGGATCCAGGACATTCCGTCGGTCGACCCACGTTCGAGGATCTGGGGAACGCCTGCCACGCCACTCATGGCTTCTAGTGCATGACGCTCGCGCCGTTCTCGGGCCGGTGTGGCGTACACCTTCACGACGGTTGTCTGGCCCGATTCCTCGAGCAGGCGGAACACCTCATTGGTGCCGCCGGACAGTGGTTTCACCGTGGCAGTCGGTACCAAACTGGCGACCATTTCTCTTGCGCCCATCGCAATTACCAACTTCCCCGTTGCTCGATGCTGTCGTCTTCCCCGCAACCGGCGTTTAAACCGCGCCCAACCGTCTGGATACCGGCGGTACCCTGCTTCGTTCCCAGCAATCTAGCGAGTGAATGAAGTGCCCATAGAGATTCGATTACCTGACGGTTCGACTATCGAACATCCCGATGGAGCGACAGGCCACGATGTAGCGCTCGCCATCGGCGAACGCCTTGCCAAGGCCGCCGTGGCCGTGAAGCTCGACGGCGAACTCCTTGACTTGACCCGACCTCTGCCGCACGGCGGCGCAATCGAGATCTTGACTGACACCACGGACGAGGGCCGCAGCGTCATGCGCCACTCCGCCGCGCACGTCCTGGCCCAGGCAGTCCTGACTCTCTTCCCCGGTGCCACCTTTGCAATCGGCCCGGCGATCACCGATGGCTTTTACTACGACTTCGACATGGGCCGGCCTTTCACGCCGGAAGATCTCGAAGCAGTGGAAGCCAAGATGTGGGAGATCATCGAGGCGGACCAGCCTTTCGTGCGCGAGGCGATGAGCCAGGAGAAGGCACTGACTGTCTTCGCAGACCATCGTTTCAAGAAGGAGATCATCGAGACGGTTGAACCGTCTGAAATTCCTGACGCAGAGATGGTCACCGTTTACCGCAACAACGGATTTGTCGATCTCTGTCGTGGACCCCACGTGCCCAGCACCGGGCGGATTCGCGCAGTGAAGCTTCTGCGATCTGCCGGCGCTTACTGGCGGGCGGACGAGAACAACCCTCAACTTCAGCGGATCTACGGAACCGCCTGGGAGTCCAAGAGGGCCCTAGAGGATCACCTTGAGCGGGTCGAGGAGGCGGAGCGTCGCGATCACCGCAAACTCGGCCCGGAACTGGACCTGTTCTCTTTCCCGCGCGAGCTTGGCTCTGGTCTCAGTGTTTGGCATCCCAAAGGCGGAATGATCCGCAAGCTGATGGAGGACCACTCCCGACGTCTGCATGAGAAGTACGGGTTTGATTTCGTCTTCTCTCCCCACGTCGCTCGTGAGACTCTGTGGGACACGTCGGGGCATACGGACTTCTACTCCGAGGCCATGTACCCGGCGATCGAGATGGACGGTGGAGACAACTATCGGGTCAAGCCGATGAACTGTCCGTTCCATGTACTCATCTACAAGAGCAAGGCGCGCTCCTACCGGGAGTTACCGCTGCGGCTGTCCGAACTTGGTGGCGTCTACAGGTACGAGCGGTCCGGGGTGGTGCATGGGTTGCTCAGGGCCAGAGGTTTCACCCAGGACGACTCACACACTTTCTGTACGCGGGACCAGGTGGCAGACGAGCTGAAGCTCCACCTGGCATTCGTGCTCGAGTGGCTTGGCGCCTTCGGGTTCTCCGACTTCGAAGCTGACTTGTCGACTCGTCCGGAGAAGTACGTGGGAGAGATCGAACTGTGGGATCTGTCCGAACAGCGACTGGCAGAGGCGCTGGCCGAGACCGGGCTCGAGTACAACCTCGCGGAAGGCGAAGGTGCTTTCTACGGTCCGAAGATCGACGTGCACGTCAAAGACGCCATCGGCCGGCGGTGGCAGGTCTCGACGATTCAGCTCGACTTTTCGCTGCCCGAACGGTTCGACATCACCTACGCAGGGCCAGAGAACGCTGCCGAACGCCCGGTGATGATCCATTGTGCGAAAGCGGGTTCGATCGAACGGTTCTTCGGTGTTCTCACCGAGCATTACGCCGGAGCTTTCCCTACCTGGTTGGCTCCGATCCAGGTCCAGGTCGTCCCGGTCGCCGACCGGCACCTTGACTATGCCTGGAGTGTGAAAGCCCAATTGGCGTCAGCAGGTCTGCGGGTCGAAGTGGACGAGTCCGATGAGACAGTCGGCGAGAAGGTTCGTCGGTCGATCACCCAGAAGACGCCTGCGGTGCTGGTGGTCGGCGATCGAGACGTCGAAGACGGCACGGCGGGGCTTCGCAGATACGGCCAAGACGAGGAGCGGAGGGGTGTGGTCGTCGACGAGATCCTCAGCGATCTCCTCGCTGAGGCCGTTCCTCCCGGAACACCATGACCGACGGGATTCACATCCCCAGGGATGTTGCCGATGCCGAAGGCGTTCCGGACGAGCTCGACGCCGGGATCGTCGGCCAATACCGGTTCCCTGACCCTCGACGTCGTCGGATCGCAGGCTGGATATACCTGGGCACAGCGGTGGTGTTGGCGGCGCTCGCCTCTCAGCAGAGTCTCGTCTGGGGAGGGGTGGTGCTCGCCACGGTGTTAGGCGTCTGGCATCTGATCGCGGCGTGGCCGCTCACGATGGATCAGGAAGAGGCTCTTGCCAGAGCTGCCACTGTCGTCGACTTCCCGGTGGGCCACTCGTCCGCCGCCGTGACGTTCGTCGGCTTTCGGTCTCGGCCGCGATGGCATGTGGTGATGTACTCGGCGGATGAACCGCCCTCCCAGCGGGCGTTGGTCCAATTCGACGGAGTGACAGGCGACCTCGCCGAGGACGTCTACATCGAAGACGTGCCGACAGTCGACGAATGACCGCAGTTCAGCGTTGGGTGACCGGGACGTAGTCCCTGATGGTCGGACCAACGTAGACCTGACGGGGACGGAAGATCCTCGCCTTCGGGTCGGCGGACATTTCCCGCCACTGTGCGATCCAGCCCGGAAGCCGCCCGAGAGCGAACAACACCGTAAACATCTCGGTAGGAAAGCCCATCGCCCGGTAGATGATTCCGGAGTAGAAGTCGACGTTCGGGTACAGCTTGCGCTCCACGAAGTAGTCGTCTTCAAGTGCAACTTGTTCTAAATGCATCGCCACATCGAGCATCGGGTCGCTCACGTTGAGTTGGTCGAGAACGTCGGAGGCGGCCTGTTTGATGATGCGGGCCCGCGGGTCGAAGTTCTTGTAGATGCGGTGACCGAATCCCATCAACCGGAACGAGTCGTTCTTGTCCTTGGCTCGGGCGACGTAGGAATCGACGCTGTCGCCCGAATCCACGATCTTCTCCAACATCTCAAGGACCGACTGATTGGCTCCGCCGTGCAGCGGTCCGCTCAAAGCGTGAATTCCGGCCGCGACGGACGAGAAAATGTTCGCTTCGCCAGACCCAACCAGGCGCACCGCCGAAGACGAACAGTTCTGACCGTGATCGGCATGAAGGATCAAGAGGACTTCGAGGGCCTTGGCGACGACAGGGTTGACTTCGTAAGGCTCGGCAGGGACCGAGAACATCATCTGTAGGAAGTTCGACGTGTAGTCGAGATCGTTGTCGGGATAGATGTAGGGCTGGTGAGCCGTGTACTTGTACGCCCAGGCGATCATCGTCGGGACCTTGGCGATCAACCGACGCGCCGAGATGTCCACTGACTCCTCGTTCTTCGGGTCTAGAGCGTCGGGGTAGTACGTGGCCATCGCCGAAACCGCAGAGGCGAGGATCTGCATCGGGTGAGCAGCGTGAGGGAATGCTTCCAAGAGGTGCTTCATGTCCTCTCGCAACAGCGTGTGGTGCCTGATCGAGTCGTCGTACTCGGCCAACTCGCTCTCGCTCGGCAGCTCGCCGTAGTTCAGGAGATAGGCGACCTCCAAGAAGGACGAATGTTCCGCCAGTTGCTCGATCGGGTATCCCCGGTAGCTGAGCACGCCCTCTTCGCCGTTGATGAAAGTGATCGAACTGGGGCTTTCTGCGGTGTTGCCGAATCCTCGGTCCAGAGTTACAAGTCCGAGCTCCGGGCGCAGGTTCGAAATGTCGAATCCGCTGTTGCCTTCGGTTGCTTCGACGACCGTCGCGGTCATCTCTGTGTCACCGTGCCGGACTGTCACTTCGCCCATGTCGTTCCCTTCGTTCAGCTTGCGGCCCCCTGAGCGGCGGCGATGATCCTTTGTGCCTCTTGGTGTGGGACCTCTTCGTAATGGTCGATTTCCACCTCGAAGCTGCCTCGTCCGCTGGTCATGGAGCGGAGATCGATCGCATACCTCTGTACCTCGGCCAAAGGAACCTCCGCGGTGATGACTCGCAGAGTTGTGTCGGTGTCCATTCCCAACACGCGGCCTCGTTTGGCGTTGATGTCGCCCATGATATCCCCGGTGTGTTCCTCCGGAATCCGGACCGTCAGACGTGCCACAGGCTCGAGCAAAACAGGCTTCATATCCGCCGCCGCGGCCCGCACGGCCTGGATTCCCGCCATGCGGAATGACATCTCGTCGGAGTCGACCGAGTGGTACTTGCCGTCGTACAACTCTGCGGATACATCCGTGACGGGGTAGCCGGCGAGGATGCCTCGCTCGAAGGCTTCCTGCACCCCTTTATCGACTGCGGGTATGAACTGGCGGGGTACCGAGCCGCCCTTGACTGCATCGACATACTCGTATCCGGACCCGCGTGGCCTCGGGGCGAACCTCACGAACGCGACCGCGAACTGCCCGCGACCACCTGACTGTTTCTTGTGCTTGCCTTCCGCCGAGGCGCTCGCCGTGATCGTCTCTCGATAGGGAATGGTCGGAGCATGGGTGTCTACCTCAACGCCGAACTTTCGGGCGATGCGATGGATGGTGACGTCGAGGTGCATATCGCCCAGACCGGAAAGGATGGTCTCGTGCGTTTCAGCTCTGCGCTCGACAGAGATTGTCGGGTCTTCCTCCTGGGCCTTTGAGAGTGCGATAGAAAGCTTCTCATCGTCCTGGTTAGAACGAGGCTCGATCGCCAATTCCATGACGGGTCGGGGGTAGGGGACCTTGGCCAGGCGAACGTTGGTTCCGGGCGTCCGCAGGGTGGAACCGGTCGTGATGTCCTCGATCTTGGCCACGGCGCCGATACCGCCAGCCAGGATCTCGTCGGCATCGGTGTGGTCCTTGCCCTGCATTCGGAAGAGGTTGTGCATCCTCACCGTCCCGCCGCCTGCGATCTCCAGGTTCTGATCGTGTTTCACCGAACCCCGATAAACGCGGAACATCGAGATCTTGCCGAGGAACGGATCTGACACGGTCTTGAAAACGAAGGCGACCGTCGGACCGTCGACTGCGGGGGTGAGTTCGCCCGTCTCGAGGGGAGGAACGAGGCGTTCGAGCGGGTTGGGAGCGAAATCGGTCAGGAAGTCACCGAAGAGGTCGATTCCGATCAGCTTTGTCGACGATGCCACCAGGACCGGGAAGATTTGGGCATCCAACATTCCCTGGTGCACAGTCTTGACGACAACGTCACGCTCCGGCTCGATTCCCTCGAAATAGGCCTCCATCAGAGCCTCGTCGCTTTCGACAACCGACTCGATCAATGAAGTGTGGGTTTCCGCGATCAGGTCAGCCAGATCAGCGGGCGTGTCGATGAGCGTGCCGGTCTTTGCGCCGTTCTCGTAGCCGTAGCAACGCCCGGAGACGACTCGCGCAACGCCGCGCAGGTCCGCCTCCTCACCGATGGGGACTTGCACTGGCGCGACGCGCTTTCCGAAAACTTCGCGAAGTTGGGCGAGCGTGCGGTCGAAGCTGGCCCGTTCGCGATCGAGTTTGGTGACGATGATGGCCCGGGGGATGCCTTCTTCGGCCGCCGCCCTCCACATGAGTTCGGTTCCGACTTCCACACCGTCGACAGCAGAGACGACAAAGAGCGCCAGGTCCGCGGCGCGTAGGGCCGCTCGTGCGTCGCCTGCGAAATCGGCATAGCCGGGAGTGTCGATCAGGTTGATGCGGTGCCCTTTCCAGTCGACGACTGCTGTCGAGAGTTCGAGCGAAATCTTGCGTTCTTGCTCCTCGGCCGTGTGGTCGAGGATCGATGTGCCGGCGTCGACCGAACCGAGACGCGAAGTCACGCCGGAAACGTGAAGCAGGGCTTCAGCGAGAGAGGTCTTGCCGCTTCCACCGTGACCGACGAGAGCGACGTTGCGGATCTTCTCCGGGATCACTGGTACCTCCTTTGTTATGGAACGTCTGAGAGACTTCGACCCTAGACCCCGCAACCCTCCCGTGGTTGGGCGAAGTGGGCCGATCATGGAGTCCGGCACCGGTCGCGTGGTACCTTCCCCGCATGATCGACATGCGGGTTCGCCCCCGTGTACAGGGAATCCTCGAACCGATCGGGCGGTTTCTCGCCCGGATCGGCGTCACCCCGACATTCATGACTCTGTTCGGTCTGGCCGTCGCTATCGGGGGCTCGATCCTGATCGGAATAGGTTTGATAATTCCCGGTGCGCTGGTGGCTTTCGGCGGCGCCGCTCTCGACGGGCTCGACGGTGCGGTCGCCAGGGCATCGAACAAGGTCACCGTTCGGGGAGGATTCCTCGACTCGACAGTGGACCGACTGGGGGAAATCGCAGTCCTCACCGGCTTGGCCGTCAGCCAGCGAGGAGAGGTTCGGATCCTGCTCCTCTCTCTGTTAGCTCTCGGGGGCTCGTTGCTGATTCCCTACATGCGCTCGAAGGCCGAGAGTCTCGGGCTGGATGGTCGCGGAGGGCTGATGGGAAGAGCAGAGCGGGTGCTTCTTGTGACCGTGGGGATGCTCACCGGCTGGATAGAGCCGATGTTGTGGGTGTTTGTGGCTGCGTCCTGGTTCACCGCCGGCCAGCGTTTCTGGTCTACGTACGCCGCGATCGAGAGCTGACCTGTGCTGGCCTATCTGGCCATGCGGATCGGCATGGGCATCATCGGAATTCTGCCGTACGGAGTAGCTATCTGGTTGGGATCCCAGATTGGGCGGGCGTATTCGCGTTTGGATTCCGGTCGCAGGACGATGGCCGAACGACACGCCGGACGCCTCGGCATTCCGCCAAAGGAGGTCCGGGCGCACGCCCGGGGCGTTTTCGCTGCCTACGGCCGCTACTGGGCGGAGGCTCTATGGGTAAGACCCCGCCATCAGGATTTCATCGAAGCCCATACCACCGACTCCGGTCTGGAGTTGGTCGAGGTAGCGAGGGACGCGGGACAGGGCATGATCTTCGCACTGCCGCACATGGGTAACTGGGAGTACGCCGCCCCGGTCGCACACCGCTTGAACCTGAACGTTTTGGCGGTAGCCGAGAACTTGCGAAATCACCGCATTCGCGATTGGTTCCTCCGGCTCAGAAACTCGATGGGTCTCAACATCATCCTGGCGACAGGTGCCTCCCAGGTGATCCGGGAACTTGAAGCGGCGATCGCCCAGAATGCGGCGGTGGCTCTTCTGTGCGATCGGGACCTGCGAGGCAGGGGAGTGTCCGTCGAGTTCTTCGGCGAATTCACGACGATGCCTGCAGGTCCGGTGTCCCTGGCAATCAGGACCGGCGCGCCTCTGTTCCCTGCCGCCACCTACTTCAACGAATCGGGGCATCACGTTGTCGTTCGTCCGCCCCTCGCAATCCCTGATGGTCCGGATCGGACGGCCCGTATCCAGGCTGGCACTCAGCTGCTGGCCGCCGAACTCGAAGCCCTGATTCGTGCCGCTCCCGCCCAGTGGCACCTAGTGCAACCCAATTGGCCGAGTGATTTCGAGGCCATCACGTGAAGGTCGCAGTGGTCTGTCCATACGATCTCGGTCGACCAGGCGGTGTCCAGCAGCTGACGGTCGAGCTGGTGAGCCGCCTGAGAGTTGAAGGCCACGACGCCTGGCTCGTAGGCCCGGGCGACGCCCCGGAGAACGTGGGCCGGACCGTGCGAGTCAGAGCAAACGCGTCTGTCGCCGCCGTATCCCTCGCCCCCCAGGCCCGCCGCAGAACACTGTCGGCGTTGCAAGACGCCGACGTCGTCCACATCCACGAGCCGGTGATCCCGCTGGTGTCGATCAGCGCGCTAAGCGCGTCCATTCCGAAGGTGGTGACGTTCCATGCTGATGCGCCACGCTGGGTTCGTCCGGTATACATGTCTTTGGGTCGGATTTTCGACCAGGCCCTGAAACACTCTGTTGTGACCGCGGTATCTCCAGTGGCCGCTCAAGCGGTCCCTCATCGATGGGGTCCGGTCGAGATCATTCCCAACGCCCTGGATGTCGGCGTCTACCAACAGCCCGATGTCGCCAGACTGCCCTCCCGTGTGACTTTCCTCGGGAGAGACGAGCCAAGGAAGGGCCTGGACGTGCTCCTCGATGCCTGGCCGAAGGTTTTGGCTGCAGTTCCCCAAGCCGAGCTAGTGGTGGCCGGTGCGAGCAGGGGGATCGTCCAGCCCGGGGTCGAGTTCTTGGGACGGGTCGGTGAGGCCGAGAAGCGTCGCCTGCTGGCAAGCTCCGCCATCCACGTTTCCCCGAACACCGGTGGCGAGAGCTTCGGAATCGTCGTCGCGGAGGCAATGGCAGCAGGCGCGGCCGTCGTGGCATCGGACCTTCCGGCCTTTCTGCACGTGATGGCAGGGTCCGGTCTGCACGTGCCGGTAAACGATTCGTCAGCCCTAGCCGAGACCCTGATCCGCCTCCTGGGTTCACCCGAAGAGTGCCAGAAGGTGAGCGAAGCGGGACGCAGCCGGGCGAACGACTTCGACTGGCCTTCGGTGCTGGGTCGTTACATCGACACTTACGAGCGGGCTATCGGGCTGAGTGCCTAAACGGCAGCGGTACCATTCAGGCTCATTCAAAGGAGCAGTTGTGGAACGAGGCACGGATCTGGTCAAGCGTGGGCTTGCCGACATGCTCAAAGGTGGAGTGATCATGGATGTGGTCACCCCCGAACAGGCCCGAGTCGCTGAGGAGGCCGGGGCTGTGGCGGTCATGGCGCTTGAGCGCGTCCCCGCCGACATCCGACGCGATGGGGGAGTGGCGCGTATGTCTGACCCCGAGATGGTCCAGGGGATTCAGGCCGCTGTGACAATTCCCGTGATGGCCAAGGCGCGTATCGGCCACTTCTTGGAAGCTCGTGTGCTGCAAGCCATCGACGTTGACTACATCGACGAGTCCGAGGTGCTGACCCCGGCCGACGAGGACCACCACATCGACAAGTGGGCCTTCACAACTCCGTTTGTCTGCGGAGCCAAAGACCTGGGCGAGGCTCTGCGCCGCATCGGTGAAGGGGCCGCGATGATCCGCACCAAAGGCGAGGCGGGCACCGGCAACGTCGTCGAGGCGGTGCGTCACATGCGCACGATCACCGGAGAGATCCGCAGACTCACGACGCTCGATGACGAGCAGCTGATGACGGCCGCTCGAGACCTTCGTGCTCCATATGACCTGGTCAAGGAAGTTGCGGAGACCGGCAAGCTACCGGTGGTGAACTTTGCGGCCGGTGGGATCGCAACGCCTGCTGATGCCGCTCTCATGATGGCCCTGGGAGTTGATGGGGTGTTCGTCGGATCCGGAATCTTCAAGAGCTCGAATCCCGAACTGTTCGCCAGAGCGATCGTCGACGCTACGACCAACTGGGAGAGCCCTGAGATCGTGGCAAAGGTGTCCGCCGGTCTCGGCGCCGCCATGCCGGGTCTGGAAATGAGCTCGCTGTCCGAGTCGGAGCAACTGGCCCGCCGAGGCTGGTGAGGAAGATGTCGACCGTCGGCGTGCTCGCCCTGCAGGGTGACTTCCGAGAGCACCTGGCGGTTCTCTCCGGAATGGGCGTCGACACCCGGCCGGTGCGTCTTCCAGAGCATCTCGAAGGACTCGATGCCTTGGTCATTCCGGGCGGTGAGTCCACCACGATCGGCAAGTTGGCTGTCCGGTTCGGGCTTTTCGACCCCCTCAGGCAGAGAATTGCTGATGGTTTGCCGACGCTTGGCACCTGCGCAGGGTTGATCTTCACTTCGACGGCCGTCACCGAAGGCGATCAGCACCTGTTGGGAGTCCTAGATGTCGTCGTTCAGCGGAACGCTTTCGGGCGCCAGAACGACTCCTTCGAAACGTCCATCGACATCGACGGCGCCCCTTTCCACGCGGTCTTCATCCGAGCTCCTTGGGTGGCCAAAGTCGGCGGCGCGGTAGACGTGTTGGCGTCCATCGACGATCATCCCGTCATGGTGCGCCAGGGAGAGATTCTCGGCACCTCGTTCCACCCTGAACTCACCGATGATGTCCGCATCCACCAGATGCTGCTCGATTTGATCTGAGGACCCGACGTGGCAGGACATTCCAAATGGGCGAACATCAAGCACCGAAAGGGTCGCCAGGATGCGGCGCGGGGCAAGCTGTTCGCCAAACTCGCCAAAGCGATCGAACAGGCTGCCCGAGAAGGCGGAAGCGATCCAGGGATGAACGTGGCTCTCGCCAACGCGGTAGCCAAGGCCAAGGCCGCTTCGATGCCGAACGACAACATCGACCGTGCGGTGAAGCGCGGGGCGGGCGAAGGCGGAGACGCGGTCGCCTACGAAGACATCTGGTATGAGGGTTACGGACCGGGCGGGATCGCCCTGTATGTCCACGTTCTGACCGACAATCGCAACCGGGCTGCGTCCGATGTCCGTTCGACGATGACCAGAAACAACGGGAACCTGGGCGAACCAGGCTCGGTCGGCTACCTCTTCAACCAGCGGGGACTCATCGTTGCCCGCGGCGACGAAGAGGTCGTGATGCTGGCCGCGTTGGAGGCGGGAGCCGAGGACGTCCGTGACACAGGCGATAGCTTCGAGGTCGAGTCTTCGCCCGCAGCAGTAGATGACGTCCGCAAGGCGCTTGAGTCGGCAGGTGTGGAAGTCGAGACCTCGGAAGTGACACAGGTGCCCTCAACGACCATCGCGGTCGACGCCGACACAGCAGGCAAAGTTCTGCGGCTGATAGACGCTCTTGAGGACCTCGACGACGTGCAGGAAGTCTTCGCCAACTTCGACATCTCCGACGAGATCATGGAACAACTAGCCGGCTGACCCGGCCAAACCGCGTACCCACCCCCAAATCCCGCGCATGCGCGGGATGCAACCCAGGGTTCCATCCCGCGTATGCGCGGGATCTGGCGAACAGAATGCTCGTCAAGGCGGGAGCGGAGGGGGGTTGCCCGGCTTGAATGGCTGAATGCGGACCCTGCTTCTTATCGTTCACATCGCCGCGGCTGCCGCCTGGTTCGGGCACAAGCTGATGATCCCGCGCGATATCCGAGGGTCGCTTGCCGACCACAGCCAGGCGTCGGCGATGATCGAGCGTGTCGGAGCGGCGGCACCACTCGGTATCGCAAGCGCGCTCGTCACGGTCGCCTCAGGTGTGGGACTTCTCGTCTTCAACAGTTGGACCGCGTCAGCGTTGCTCGGGTTGGGGATCATGGCCGCGCTGGGAGCTATTGCGGTGGGCGCATCGAGTGCCCGTCGAGCGTGGCAGAGCCTCGTCGGGGCCGTGGAAGGACAAGACCTGCCTCTAGCCGCTGCTTTCGGACGGAGGTTCAGCCGGGCGATGGGGCTGGAGAACCTCTTGTGGCTGGCTGCGCTGGCCGCGATGGTGGCCGGGTGAAGGCCCATTCCCCAGTTCGCGCCGGGCGACGTTCTACCCTGTCGTACACATGTTCGTATTGGGCATCGACCCTGGGCTGACACGCACAGGCTATGGCCTTGTGCGAAAAGACCGCGCCCTCACAGCCGTGGCAGCCGGAGTGATCCGCACAGATCCCGCCCTGTCAATGGAGAAGCGACTGTTGGAGTTGGAGAATGATCTCACCGCAGTGATGGCCGAGCACGCTCCGGAAGTGGTGGCTATCGAGCGCGTTTTCACCAACCAGAACCGTCGTACGGCCATTGCGGTTGGTCGCGCATCCGGCGTTGTGATGCTCGTGGCAGCCCGGGCCGGTCTGGCAGTAGCCGAGTACAGCCCGAACGAGGTGAAATTGGCGGTCACTGGAGACGGTGCTGCCACCAAGGCAGCAGTGGAGTCAATGGTTTCTCGTCGCCTGGGCCTGGGAACGGTGGGTGGTCCCGCTGACGTCGCAGATGCACTGGCCGTGGCTCTGTGCCACATTCAGCAAGTGCGAATTCCCACAAGAGTGGCCAAGTGATCGGAAGCCTGACCGGAACGGTGGCGGCGATCGAGGCCGAGCGTGTCGTGCTTGATGTCTCCGGCGTCGGATATGAAGTGCACGTCACCCCCAAGACAGCCGCCGGCCTCGGCCAACCCGGCGAAAAAGCGACGGTGTTCACACACCTCCACGTCCGGGAGGATGCTCTTGTCCTGTTTGGCTTCGCGGCCTCGACAGACCGGGAACTCTTCCGGACCCTTCTCACAGCCCAGGGCGTCGGCCCCAAGGTGGCGCTCGGCATCCTGGCGGTGCTCTCTGGCGATGCCCTTCGGCGAGCGATCGCCTCGGAGGACGTCGACGCTTTGACCCAGGCACCCGGTGTCGGCAAGCGCACGGCTCAAAGAATCGTCCTCGACCTCAAGCCCCGCTTGGCGGACCTGGAGGCAGACCTGGTCGACTCTCCGGGAGGACAAGTTCGCCAGGGGCTCGAACAACTCGGCTACACCCCGGCCGAGATACGAGAGGCGATGTCTTCGATCGACACCGCAGCACCGGTGACGGACCAGATCCGTTCGGCGTTGAAGGTTCTGGGCAACCGATGAGAGAAGAAGGACTACTGGGTGTGGCTTCCGATCCCATCGATGAGGCTTTCGAGATGACGCTGCGTCCTCGCACGCTCGACGAGTTCATCGGTCAGGAACGTGTGAAAGAGCGGCTCCGGATCTCGGTCGAAGCAGCACGAGCTCTCGCCAAACCCCTCGACCACGTTCTTCTGTCCGGCCCGCCCGGGCTCGGTAAGACGTCGCTTGCCTGGATCATCGCCAACGAGTTGGGCGCACCCATCTCGAAGACCTCGGGACCAGCGCTGGAACGCCCGGGGGATCTTGCGGCGATTCTGTCGAACCTCCAGGAAGGCGGAGTGTTCTTTATCGATGAAATCCACCGAGTGCCTCGCCAGGTCGAAGAGGTGCTCTATCCGGCGATGGAGGACTTCGAGCTGGACATCATCCTCGGGAAGGGCCCGGCGGCCAGCTCGATCAGGCTCGATCTCCCGACCTTCACCCTGGTCGGTGCAACGACCAGGATCGGAACGGTGTCTGCCCCGTTGCGTGACCGCTTCGGGCTGATCGAACGCATCGACTACTACACCGCAGAAGACCTGCAGAGGATCGTGTTGCGGTCCGCGTCGATCCTGGACGCCGACATCGATGGGGCAGCCGCCCGCACCATTGCTCGCCGCAGCCGAGGAACCGCCCGGATCGCCAACCGTCTACTGGCGAGGGTTCACGACTACGCAGTCGCCCGAGGGGATGGAACCATTCGAGAGAGCGTCGCCGACGAAGCGCTCGAGATCTATGAGATCGACGCACTCGGGCTCGACAAGGTCGACAGGGCGATCATCGATGCAATCGTCAACAGGTTCTCCGGAGGGCCGGTGGGTCTCAACACCTTGGCCATCGCGGTGGGCGAAGAGACCGAGACCGTCGAGGACGCTTATGAGCCGTTCCTGCTCCAGTTGGGACTGATCCAGCGGACAGCACGCGGCCGGATAGCCACAGCGGGGGCCTACCGACACCTCGGTCTCGAGCCTCCCGCAACGGGACACCCCAGCTTCGACCTCTAATGCAGCTGTCGGAGTTCGTTTTCGACCTGCCAGAGACCGCCATCGCTCAGCGGCCGGTCGAACCGCGCGACTCGGCCCGGCTGCTCGATACCCGGGACTTATCCGATCACACTTTTTTCGACCTTCCGGACCTGCTGATGCCCGGCGATCTGGTTGTGGTCAATTCGAGTCGAGTTCGACACGCCCGGTTGCAAGGCCGCAAGATCCCGACTGGTGGGAAAGTCGAACTGATGCTGCTGGAGAGGTCAGATTCCTCCTG
>JBGTKD010000161.1:0-8388 GCA_041744795.1 Acidimicrobiia bacterium | reverse complement strand
TCGTCTCGGTTACATGTACCAGCACTGCGAGGACTTTCCCGACCCGAGGGTGTTGACCACTGCTGCCCTCATCGGGTGACAGGGGAGCCATTGTTACCCTGATTGCATCCACCCCAGCATGAGCCTCACGATCCACCTTCTCGGTCGTCCCCGCATCGAGAGTTCGACAGGCAAGGTGTATCAGTTCCGGAGCCGTAAGAGTTGGGCGGTCCTGACGTATCTCATCATGAGCGAACGACCCCCGACGCGAGGACAACTCGCGTCGCTGTTGTTCGCCGAAGCGGACGATCCACTTCGTGCCCTGCGCTGGACCTTGTCAGAAGTCAGACGAGGCCTAGGCGATGAGGGGTCCATCGAGGGCGATCCGGTGGTGCTTCGACTCCCTGCCGACTCGACCGTGGATCTCGATATCTTGACGAAGGGCTCCTGGGTCGAAGCCGTCGGTCTTCCAGATCTGGGGGCGGATCTACTCGATGGCTGGACAGTCCGAGGTGCGCCGGCGTTCGAATCCTGGTTGCTCTCTCAACAGCGATACGCGGCGGCAGCGTCCGAAGCGATTCTCCATGAGGCCGCTCTCGGATCCATGGTTCAGGGGAACTTGGACCTTGCCCTCGGTTACGCCGTTAGGGCCGCAGTGATGAGTCCCCTAGACGAAAATCATCAGGCTCTGCTGATCCGGCTGTATCGACGCAACGGTGACGATGCAGCCGCACAACAGCAGTTCGCAGCGTGCACCGAGTTGTTCGACTCAGAGCTCGGAGTGGCACCTGGCCCGGCAGTCATGGCGGCGTTGCGTGAACGAGCAGAGCACGATGCGCCGATCGCCGACGAACCTTCCATCGAGGCGATCATCGAGGCGGGTACCGCAGCGGTCGCCGCAGGTGCTGCCGAAGCAGGGGTGGAGTCGCTTCGGGCAGCTGTGAGGTTGGCTGACAATGCCGGGATTGTGAATCTTCGGGTCGAGTCGCGCCTGGTGCTTGCTGAGGCGTTAATTCACTCATTGGGCGGGCTGGACGAAGAAGGGTTGGCGGAGCTGTTCGAAGCTGCCGAGATTGCCCTTGCCGACGACGACCGGGAAGCAGCAGCTCGGGCCAGGGCCGAACTCGGCTATGTCGATTTCCTTCGTGGCCGCTATGACCGCGCTGAGCTGTGGCTCACCGACGCGCTCGAGCTCGGGCGCGAATCACCTTCCATCCTGGCCAAGGCCAAGATGTATCTGGGTTCGGTCGAAAGCGACCGGGGGAACTACCGACGAGCGTCGGAACTCCTAGCTGAGGCAACCGAACTTTCCCGATCTGCCGGGGACTACCGACGCGAGGCGTACGGGTTGTCGATGCTTGGCCGCATCAGTCTTCTCTTTGGTGACTTAGATAACGCCGCCGACCATCTTGACGCCTCGATTCAACTCGCCGAAACCGAACACTGGCTGGCATTTATCCCCTGGCCTCAGGCATTGCGCGGGGAGGTGCAGGTGGCCCGGGGTGACCCGGCCGGCGCTGCCACAATTCTGCGCCAGGCGTTCGCTCGTGCCTGCCAGCTCGGTGATCCCTGCTGGGAGGGAATGGCAGCTCGCGGGTTGGCCCTCGTCGCCGACGCCATTGGTGACTCCCAGCGCGCCTTCGCGACGCTTGCCGACGCCCGCGGCCGCTGCAACCGGCTCGCCGATCCGTACTTGTGGCTCGATGGCTACATCCTCGACGCCCAGTGCGACCTTGGCCGGCGCCACAATCACCCGGACACCGAGCTTTGGATTCACAAGCTGTCAGAGCTCTCATCCAGAACCGGGATGAGGGAGCTGACATATCGTTCGCTACTTCACGGGGCTGCGATGGGAAGCGAGGGAGACCACGCCGCTGCGACGCTGGTCGCAGCCGAAATCGAGAACCCTTTACTCCACCTGCCACTGGCTACGGAACCGGTCGCTCAGCACCCGAGGGCGTAGGACAGCGCACCACAAACCTGCTTCAACGTCCTGGGACTGACGGTGCCTACAAGCCCGACGAGCGAAGTCTGGGGCACGGTGTGTAGGCCATCGCAGTTCACAGCCGACTCTCGCTCGAGTCCCACTTCGTCCGGATCGATGGGAACTTCCGCTGCCAATCCGCGCATCGAGGATGTGATCTCCGCCACGGTCACCAGGGCGCGAACTTCGATGACTTCGGGACGGGTCAGGACCAGCACCGGTCGACGCTTCCGTCCAACTTGTGCCAGCCAGATCTCGCCTCGGGTCACCCCTTGCCCCAGGCTTCGGCCCCGAGCCAGAAGGAGTCGACTTCCTCCGGATCCCGTTCGTAGGCGCTGCGGTCTGCTTGAAGTAAGGCATTCCGAACCGCGGAGGCGACACCGTCTCTTGCTGCGGCGGAGATGTTGATGCCGAGGAGGCGCGCCTGTTCGAAGAGACTCTCATCGAGCGTGAAAGTGGTCCTGGTGGCCGGCATACGATGATGCTAGCTCATAGTGATAGCATTGAACGCATCACTTTGACCATTGCCGGTTGTTGATGCCCTCGACGGACGTCGGGATGGAACAGGTGGCCGAGCCGTCGCCCGGCCCCCTGTTCCGCATCAAGACTCGACGACGCCGTTCACTGAAGATGCGCGGGCAGCGTCGTATACGGCCTGCGTCGTTGTGTTGAACTTGGGGCCGTACATGCTGCTATCACCGCGATATCCGTAGGAGTTCACCGAGGTCAACACCCCAGTACCACCTTCGGTGGTGAACGAGCTGAACCAGGGTCCACCAGAGGACCCGCCGGTCATCCCGCACGCGATCCGGTAGGTGGTGCCTCCCGCATTCGGGTCCGTTCCTACCGGCCCGGCGCAGTACACGAGGTCGTTTCCCTTGTACTTCTGGGCGGCGGGGTAGCCGAAGGCGTAGACGAGGTTGCTCGACCCGACTTCGCCGAAAGCGATCGCCTGGGTGCCGACGGTGGCGTCAAGCTGCGTTCCGTTGCGCCCACCGGCTAAGACCTTGACAAAGGCGAAGTCGTGAGCAACCGCCTCGTCGTTGAACCCTCCGGCCGAGGCGTAACCATCATGCGCCGTGAGAGTGTGAGCGGTCCAGCAGCCATACAGCGTGTCGGCGCAGAACGAGCCGTTGGTGGTCAGCGCAGCTGGCTTCGAGTCGTAATCGGGTATGAACATCCAGTTGGTAGCGAACTTGTTATTCGTCTCGTCGTAGGCGCAGTGGGCGGCGGTCAGAATCAATGAGTAGTCGTTGGTGGAGTTTCCGTCTTCGACGACCGATGCTGAACAGACGTAGTACGAACCACCCATCTGGAAGAGAACCTTGCCGGTGGTCTTGAGCACTGTTCCGCCCGAGGTCCACGAGGCGCCGGTTACAAGGGTGGTGTCACCGTCTCCCCCGCCGCCGGGCTTACCACCGCCGGGCTTGTCGGGCTTTGCGTCGGGCACGAAACCCCGCCCGGGGTCGAGGACAAAGTGGCGGGGCACCGCCTTTGCGACACGCTCGTGTGTCCAGAAGTCGACGATTCGCTGATGCTCCGATGCCGCACTGGGGGACTGTGCAGCCGTCGCCAAGCCGGACGTCATCAGGGCGAGCAGTGCCGTCAACACCACCGCTAATCGAAACGATCTGATCCTCAACCTGGTCCCCTCTCGTCAATCGTCGCAGCGTACCCGCCCAACACCCGAGGGGAAGGGCTTCGACGCGGCTCAGTTGAGTCCGACATTGGGACCGGTAGGTAACCCCGGTTTGGGCTCCCCGCGCTGACGTTCATACGCAGTCGAGGGAAGCGGGAGGCCCCAGTCGTGGCGGATGACTCAAGAACTTAGCTTCGCGACTCAAGGACATGACCGAGCGCTGGTGCCCTCGAAGTCAGGGATAGGACGCTCAGCTGCCTCGGCTGGTGTCAGGGCGGCACCGTTGCGGGCGATGTCGTCGATCAGCCACTCCATCTCCGAGATTTCCCGACGTTGCGCCTCGATGATCTCTACAGCTAGCTGGCAGACCCTGGCATCGTCGATTTCGGCACGCTCCGAAGTGAGGATGGCGATCGAATGGTGAGGGATCATCGCGCTCATCCACGAGGTCTCTTGGACCGTGGTCTGGCTGCGAAGCAACCATGTTCCCAAACCAAAGAGGATGAGACTCCCCGCCACAATCGCCATGTTGATCCGCCGGTTCTTGTACATGCCGAGCATGAAGCCGAGCATGACCAACGCCATCGCCGAGCCCATCAGCAGGGTCATCAACAGTCGGGTCTCACTCCAGCGAACATGGGCCCATTCGAAGGTGTGGAGATACATCACCGCGTACATGACCACCATCGAAGTGGCGATCATGGCCCCGAACCGGAGATACTTGCCGTGCCCTTCACCGTCGTGGCCGCCACCTGAGTCCGCAGCCGGTTGGTTGCCTGTCGTCTTCTCATGTTGTGGAATCGAAGTGCTCCATCGATCGCGGAATGACGCAGTACCCCACCTGGGTACTGGTCAAACAGAAGCCCGCCGCCGCGCACGCAACAACGGCCGTCCCGCGCGATCTCCCCTAATCACTCACCGAAGGGTTGCAGCGACTGTTCGGCGCGGAGGTAGGCGTCGAATCCCAGATCGAAGTGGGCGAGGGCTTCTTCGATACTCTTAAACATTTTGATGCGAGCGGCCCCCATCATCCGACCGTACAGGATGGCGATCC
The DNA here is from genome assembly GCA_041744795.1 of Acidimicrobiia bacterium. Taxonomy (GTDB): domain Bacteria; phylum Actinomycetota; class Acidimicrobiia; order Spongiisociales; family ZC4RG35; genus DATHWB01. The sequence continues at coordinate 3,732 of JBGTKD010000161.1, read as the reverse complement.
CGGCCATTTTCTGACTGTCGATGACCCAGGCGTACCGAAGTTCGAAGGGGGCTTCGGCGTGTCCACGGCGGTCCGCTGCCAGCTGTTCGATCTCGCCCGGCGATGTCGACAGGTCCATTCCACGGAGATCCACGATGGAGACGCATTCAGCCATGTGTGCGACTGTCGGATCCTGCGGGGCGAGGCGGGCGAACTCGGCGATGTCCCACCGGCCGCGAACCTGCACGAGCCTGAGCCCGGACTCGGCGTCGTAGCCGGATGCGAGTGTCGGGCTCCCCATGGAGCATTCTGACACGTAGCACGTCAGCACGTCGTTACCCACGGCCGTGTGCGATAGAAGTCGGATACGCCGCGACCAGTCGTTGACGCGGTGGTTCGCCGGGTTTGCGAGCCGTCGAGGCTCCGTTGGGGGATGTGAGCGACGCCGTCGAAGATCGAAACACCGGTCCGTGCGATGCCGCCCGCTCGTCATCGCACGTGCGCCCGATAAGGCTCGAGCGCTTGGATGAAGGTCCGATGTTCTCCCTACGGGGTTTAAGGCAGGGGGGTGTTGCGGAGTCCGTGCGTTCGGCGTAAAGGCCTGACGGTCTCCGCGGCTGAGTTAGCCGACATTGCCTATCGGGGGATCAACATCAAACATCGAATTGACGCTGAGTGTCTTCATCCAGAAGGGGAAGGCCGTGTTCCACGTCGAGTACGGGTCGGCGTTGACCGAGTTCTGTCCGACCACGACGGCCCTCGGGTTCTCTTCGCTGAAGAAGAATCTCGATCTGGACGCCTGGCGAGCATCCTGTTGAACGGGCTGAACGCCGGCTGAGAAGCGGGAACGGCCCCTTTGCGAGAACCTTCGACCAGGTGGACAAACAGGTGACAAATCTGGTGTCCACTCGTGTCCCATGGTGACCACATCGCGGGCCGAACCGCTGCGACCTCTGACGGTGGGAGACCCAATCTCCATAGGGGTTTCACAAGAATCGGGTTGTGGGCGCTGCAGGGATCGAACCTGCGACCTCTGCCGTGTGAAGGCAGCGCTCTCCCGCTGAGCTAAGCGCCCCCGAGGCGGCGGAATCGTACCACCTGGCTGAAACGGTCCTCCCGGGTGGTTGAATCGGCGGCGATGTATCGCAGGGATTTCGAAGACGTCGTCGACCGGGTTCTCGATGCCCTGCCCGAGTGGGTGCTCGAACGCATCGACAACCTCATCGTCGTGGTCGAGGAGCACCCCACTCAGGAACAGGACCCGCATGGCAGAGGTCTACTGGGCCTATACGACGGCGTCAGCCTTTTGGAACGTTCCGGCGATTACTCGGGATTCATGCCCGACCAAATCACCATATTCCGCCAGGCTCACCTCCAACTCGGGCTCGAAGGCGCTGGGTTGGAGGCAGAGATCCGCAAGACGGTGTTGCACGAGATCGCCCATCACATCGGCATCGACGACGACAGACTTCATGACCTGGGCTGGGACTGAGTGATGTATCCGATCCTTGCCTCGATCCCGTCACCTCCGATCAACCACATCCCGATCGGTCCTATTCGCCTGACCTTCTACGGCCTCTTCATCGGTACCGGTGTGGCACTCGCCTGGTGGCTGGCGAAACGACGGTTCGAAGATCGCGGCGGCGACCCCGTCGTGCTCGAACAGGTCCTAATCCGCGTCGTCATCTACGGGTTCGTCGGCGCTCGCATCGCCTACGTGTCCACCCACCTGTCACGGTTTGAAGGCGAGTGGTGGAAGGTGATAGCTATATGGGAGGGCGGTTTGGCACTCTTCGGTGGCCTGACCGGCGGGGCGATCGCGCTGTTTGCGGCGGCACGATCACGCGGGCTCGACGTTCGGCGCATTCTCGATTCGTTGGCACCCGCAGTCCCGCTTGCTCAAGCGGTTGGCCGTTGGGGCAACTACTTCAACCAGGAGTTGTTCGGGACCCCGACAGATCTTCCATGGGCGCTTGAAATCGACCCCGGCAACCGGCCGGCTGCCTACCAAACCGCTGAGACCTTCCACCCGACTTTCCTGTATGAATCGCTGTGGAACCTCGCTCTGGCCGGATTCATCATTTGGATCTCGAAGCGAAACCGAGCGCTCGACGGAAGGCTCATCGGGATCTACTTCATCGGATACGGAATGATCCGCTTCTTGCTCGAGCTGATACGCACGGACACGACCTTCCGCTTTCTGGGACTTAGCCGGAACGGCTGGGTGTCCATCGCAGCCATCGGGATCGGTGCCGCCGTTCTCGCCTGGCGCCGAGCTGCGGACACAGACCCGACCACCTAAGAAACGCTCAATTCATCCCCGCCGAGTGCGAGGAATGCCTGCATTCCGGAGCACCTGGGCTGAGACACCTGCTTCTCGCCAGGCCGAATAGCCGATTCCCTTGCGCTCCGAGTAGGAGTTGGCGACTTCGAGAAATTCCTTCTCGATCGCGTCAGCATCGACGGCGTCCTCGATCTCAGCCATTTGATCCTCGGCGTCGATACGACTTTGAATCAATTCGAGCCTCTTGAGCGGGTCGTCTTCACCCTTGATCTTCTCGTTCAAACCAGTGATGCGGCGCTCTAGAGAATCCTTCGTCACCGGACGACCAGGCCGCCGTGAGCCGACCAATCGCAGATATTGCTTCACCGCCCGGCCCTCTCGTCGACCCTGTGCCAACGCCGCCTTGTGCTCCTCGGACATCGCCATATGACCTACTCCTGTTCTTTGCCGAACATCCGTCATTCGAAGGTTCAACGCCGTATATGGCGAACAGCTTATCGCGTATGTTCGGCCAGGAGCGAGTCAAACATTTGAATTGAACAGCGCCTTAGTTCGCACAAGTTGACCGTCGAATACAGCGGGTGGTACCGGCGGGCGGGCGGAGTTCTCTCAGCCGCTCGGTGTGCAACCGACGATCATCTCGTGGAGGTCCCGGAGTTCGAGAAGGCGACGGACGGGACGAGTGGGGTGAGAGATAGATATCTTGCTCATGGGAACTTGGCTGTTGCGGGGTGCGAGGAGGGCCCGGATGCCAGATGAGTCCAGGAACCCGAGACCCGCTAATTCGTAGCGAAGAGACTGGTATTTGCCTTCCACGGAGTGCTGAGCCTCTTCGAGGAGATGGACGGTTCCGATGTCGAGTTCGCCACTGATGGTGATCGTCAGGACTTGGCCGTCGAGTTCCGGAGCCGCGACAAATGGGACTGCAAGGGGAAAGAACTCAGGAGAGATCGAGGTCTGCAGAGACATTTTTCGGAGCCTTCCACTCGGTGGATCGGCGGCCGGGGTCTCGGGCAGCGCTGCCGCATGCTTTTGGGCAGTACAAGCGATCGTAGTCGGCAACTCTTGTTGTCCATAATCCGATAGTCCTTGCGCCTCTCCCCACCGTGTGAGCGATAGTCCGCCCCTGCAACTAGAAAATCCCCCGTGTTTACAGGGGATTTTACTAGTGGGCCCTGTTGGATTTGAACCAACGACCTCTTCCGTGTCAGGGAAGCGCTCTCCCCCTGAGCTAAGGGCCCGAGCTTTGAAATTGGAGGCGACGCCCGGAATTGAACCGGGGTAACAGGTTTTGCAGACCCGTGCCTAACCACTCGGCCACGTCGCCACGATACGATCAAAAAGACCGGCTGCCGCCGGTCTCGGAGCGGAAGACGGGGTTCGAACCCGCGACCTCAACCTTGGCAAGGTTGCGCTCTACCAGCTGAGCTACTTCCGCAGGGGACGTGATGATAGTCGCCGCCCGCGAA
>JBGTKD010000160.1:0-7007 GCA_041744795.1 Acidimicrobiia bacterium | reverse complement strand
GGTGTTTAGCGGGGGGACCAAGCTTCGCGATCCGGAGCCGACCCGCGGTGCTCTACGGGCTGCCCGGCTCCCCTCTTCCCGGGGTGCGGTTTTTGGTCTGGCCGGAATAGAGGTCGCCGTAGGGGCGCTGGCGCTCGGCCTCCACTCCCCGCTAGCCGCCGCAGGCGTGGCGGCGATGTACCTCGGGTTTGCCGGTTTCGTCGTCTTCGCCCTTCTCCGGAACATTCCCCTCCAATCGTGTGGCTGCTTCGGCAAGTCGGACACACCTCCCGGTTGGGTGCACGTGGCCGTGAATCTCTCGGCGGTCGTCGCGGCCTCGGTCCTGGCGCTGCGGGGAGGAGCCGACCTGCTCGGGGTCGTGGACAGCCAGCCTGCGGCAGGTCTTCCCTACTTGGCCTTTGTCGCCTTGGGGGCTTATCTCATCTCTCTGGTTCTCTCCCACCTCCCGGCAGGTCGACCCGCATGAGCCGCGCGCTCGTAGAGATGGCCTCGAAGGCCCTCGGTCAAAGGACAAGTCGCCGCGGGTTCCTACGCAGGATCGCCGTAGCCGGATCGGCGATCGTCACAGCTCCGATGGTCTACGCCCTTCGACCGATCAGTGCCTATCAGGCGATCGTCCTGCCCAACGACTGCCCACCGGGTGCTCAGTGCAGATCCGGTTGGACCGAGTTCTGCTGCACAAAGACCGGCACGAATACCTGCCCCCCAGGATCGGTGGTTGGCGGGTGGTGGCGGGCCGAAGGCTCTGGCTACTGCAACGGCAACTCCCGGTACTACATGGACTGTCACGAGGCTTCCTGTGGAGCGTGCGGCTGTGGACCGTCAGGAACCTGCGGGAATGAGTGCGTCAACTGCGCCTGTCATTGTGAGTTGGACAACTGCGACCTGTGGAAGACGTGTTGCACCCGGTTCCGGTACGGCCAGTGCAACCAGCACCTCGAGTGCGTTGGACCGATCACCTGCAGGGTCGTCACCTGCGTTCCACCCTGGGAATGGGACTCGACATGTACCAAGACCGATGCCAGAGACGACGCCACCGCGAGGCACAACTCCGCCTGCCTGCATCCGAGGCTCGGGCCCTATCAAGCCCGGCCGGGCGTGGTTCGGTCGAACACATGGATGCTGCGGAACACCCTGGCCGAAGGCTCACCTGACCAGCAGTTCACTCTGGGCGTGGCAGGCGACGTGGCACTCATGGCGGACTGGCTGGGGTCGGGGGTTGCGACAGCGGCCGTCGTCCGGGGGGCCAGGCATGGAGTCGTGGGGCGCACGAGGCTCACCTGGCACATCCGTCATATAGAAGGAGGGGGTCAACCGGACCTGATCTTCGACTACGGCGATCCGGGTGATATCCCGATTGCGGGTGACTGGGTGGGCAACGGCATCCACACTGCGGGCGTCGTTCGGGGCAATCGGTGGATGCTTCGTACCCGCAACGCCGAAGGCCCGGCCGACATCTCATTCGTCTTCGGCGAGCCAGGTGACATCCCGGTGGTCGGGGACTGGACTGGCACCGGCCGAGACGGCATCGGCGTGGTGCGGGGCAGCCGCTGGATGTTGCGGAACACGGCAACTCCCGGGGCCCCGGATCACGACTTCAATTTCGGCTCGCCTGGAGGGATCCCCGTCGTCGGCGACTGGAACAACAACGGAATGGACACCCCAGGGCGCTTCGAGGCAGGACTTTGGACACTCACTAACTCGCTTGGCAGCGCCACCGTCGACCAACAGTTCACATTCGGGACCGCCGGTGACTCACCGGTCGTTTGGAGAAGAGGCTGATGCTCACTCTCGTGATCGTCGAAGGCATCGTCATCTTGCTGCTCACAGTCCTGGTGGCCGGACTGTTGCGGTCCCACGCCGAGATCCTCCGCACCCTCGATCGCCTTGGCGCAGGCGAAGACAGTCCCCGTGCAGGCGGAATGACCCTCGGACCGACCCGACGCTCCACGGGGACAGTTCCCAGCGAATCAATCACCGGTGTGACTCTCGACGGGGTGGCGCGGACCGTGGCGTTGACCGGTTCCCGCGGTTACGTCCTCGCCGCATTTCTCTCCAGCGGATGCTCGACCTGCAAGCCTTTCTGGGCATCCTTCGACCGGGAACTCGACCTCCCTCATCCGGACATCCGCCCGGTGATCGTCACGAAGGACGCATCCGAAGAGAGCACCTCGGAGTTGGTCGCGCTCGCTCCCAGAGACATTCCCACCGTGCTCTCATCGGAGGCCTGGGATGCGTTCCGGGTACCGGGGACTCCCTACTTCCAACTGATCGACGCTTCGGACGGTTCGGTGCTCGGCGAAGGTTCAGCCGCCAACTGGAACAGGCTCATGGAGATGATCAGCCGGGCGGTGGGCGACCAAACCCCTGCCAGATCGTTGCGACGCAGCACCGCCGAACGGCTCGTCGATTCGGACGAGGAGATGACCAGGGCGGGGATCGAGCCGGGAGATGAGTCGCTCTACCGGAAGCCGGATGGCCAGTCATGACTCTTGTCGCTGCATTGCTGGCGGTCGCCGCGGCGGTCAGATCGAACTGGTCGCCATGAGGAGAATCGATGCTCTCGAGCATCCACCCGCTCGGCGAGCGGGCACGCAACAACCGGTGGTGGGTGACGGTCTCAGCCTTCACCATGGGATCGGTGATGGGAGGAGCAGGCCTGGGCGCGCTGCTCGGGTTCGTTGGTTCGTCGTTCACGTTGCGGGAGGACCTGGCTCTTCTGGTGCTCGGAGCGTTCGCGGTGGTCGGGGGCGGGCTCGATCTTCTCGCCGTCAAGGCCCCCGGCCTATCCCGGCAGGTCAACGAACGATGGATCGGAACGCTGCGAGGGACGGTGTACGGGTTCGGCTTTGGCGCCCAACTTGGAACAGGTATCGCCACCTTCGTCGTGACTTGGGGCGTTTGGGCGGTTCTCCTTGCAGAGTTCCTCACTGGTTCGGTTTGGAAAGGCGCCCTCGTCGGGTCGGTGTTCGGACTGGGTCGAGCAATCGCCCCGCTGGCGGCAGGTTGGATCGACCGGCCTTCCCGGCTGACCTCGTTCTCGGCGACCATGGCCCGACTTGCCCAACCAACACATCTGGGCGCCGGATTGGCGACGGCGGCGCTCGGTGTCTTCGCAGTTCTGAGCGGAGTGTGACCGCATGAGCACACTGCGCGCGGCAGGGATAACGGTCGACTTGCCTACCGGCTGGGACGGAGGGATCGCCGAACCTGCGGTCCTCGAGGACGGGGCCGTCCGCCGGTCGGTCACCCACCTCGCCAACTTCCCGCTCCCGGAACACCGGGGCGATTACGGAGGCGGCGCCGTCAGCCAGATGGGCTGGACCGACGTTCTGGTCGTCCTGTTGGAGTTCGAACCAGCATCCACGACCGAGCCTCTGTTCGCCCTGAAGGGCCTACCTCGCACACTGCGGGCAAGCGACTTCTCCCGGGCGAGCCTCCAACGGTTGATCGAGGGCCAGAGCGGAAGTCAGTTGTTCTTCCAGGAAGCCGGGAGGGCCTTCTGTCTTTACGTCGTGCTCGGTTCCCACACGGACCGAGAAGACCTCATCCCGGCTATCAACCATGTCCTGGGAAGAATCCAAATCTCATGAAGCGCCTCGTCGTTTTCGGAGTCATCCTGTCACTCCTGCTCGTCGGAGCTCCGTCGCTGGCCGCCCCCCTCAGCGGCACATTCGTCGACGACGACGGCAACGTCCATGAGCACAACATCGAGGCGATCGCCCTCGAAGGGATCACTCTGGGTTGTGCGGCTGACCGCTACTGCCCGATAGCCCCAGTACGACGCGATGAAATGGCCTCATTCCTCGTCCGCGCTCTCGATCTCTCTCCCCTGTCGTCAGGGCCGTTTACCGACATCGCGGGAAACCCGCACCTGGGAGCCATCAACGCGATCGCCGCCGCAGGGATAACCCTCGGATGTGCTGCTGACCGTTACTGCCCGACAGCCCCCGTGCGTCGTGACGAGATGGCTTCGTTCCTAGCCAGGGCGTTCGCACTCACCCCTGAGCCCAGTCCCTTCTTCGACACGGCCGGAAATGTGCACGAGACGAACATCGGCGCGATCGCCGCAGCAGGTGTCACGCTCGGGTGTTCGGCCAGTCAGTACTGCCCGGAGAGGACGGTACTCCGCGACCAAATGGCTTCGTTCCTCGCTAGGGCGTTGGGGCTCGAGCCTGTCTACGTCCTCTTGGGCATGGCTCGCGGCCTGCCGCTCGAATGCACCAAAGACGGGCTCGTCTGCACCGGCAACTTCACGGTGCCAAACCGTCCTGCGTACCGGGTTTCGGAAGGCTTCTATAACGTGCTGCCGTTCGCGGGGGGTGAGCAGGTCGCCTTCTCTGCTCCAACGACCCGCTTCGATCTAATCGTGAACGGAGCGGTCCAACCGCTGACTTCGGTCACCAACGCGGGGACTACTTCGAGCGAGCGAAGGTTCGAAGGCCAGATCTCGCTCGCTCCTGGATCACATCAGTTGATCGGACGATGGTTCTGGCATGGAAGTCTCATCCAGACGACCGTGCTGAACCTCACCGTCTCGGGGTGATGGCTACCGGAATCCCAGTCCCGCGTTGCCCAACCGCTTCACGGCGCTCTTCCCGCGATCGCCCGATCAAGTCGAAGACCCTTTCCGAGGCGTCCTTGGCGTGATAGCTGGAACGCACAAGCGGTCCAGATTCGACGTGGGGGATGCCAATCGACTCGCCGAAGGCCTTGTATTCGGCGAACTCGTCGGGATGCACATACCGGTGGATCGGTCGGTGACGGGCGGTGGGTCTCAGGTATTGGCCGATCGTGATGATGTCCACCCCGACCGCTCTCAGGTCGGCCAGCGCTCCGAGCACTTCCTCCTTGGTCTCGCCCATGCCGACGATCAACCCCGACTTGGTCACTGACCTCGGGTTGATCCACTTGGCTCGGGCAAGAAGAGCAAGCGAGCGGCCGTAGTTGGCGGATGTGCGGACGTCCCGCTGGAGTCTGAGGACGGTCTCGGTGTTGTGGTTCAACACCTCGGGGTCGGCCTCCAACACCGTTGCCAGGTCCTCGCGCGATCCTTTGAAGTCAGGGATAAGGACCTCGATGTCGGTCCGTGGCGAGTGGACGCGAGCCTGTCGAATCGTTTCAGCGAAGATGCCACTCCCGCCGTCGCCCAGGTCGTCTCGATTCACCGACGTGATCACCGCATGGGTCAGGTCCATCTGAGCGATGGCGTCCGCCGCGCGGAAAGGCTCCAAGACGTCGAACTCGGTGGGCTTTCCTGTCATGACGTTGCAGAAGCTGCATGCCCTGGTGCACTTGTCGCCGAGGATCATGAGAGTGGCCGTCCCCATTCCCCAGCACTCGAAAATGTTGGGGCACCGAGCCTCTTCACACACTGTGTGCAGGTCGAGTCCGCGCATCATCTTCTTGAGGTCGGCGTATTCGCTGTCCATCCGGGCTGTCACCCGCATCCACTCGGGTCGGGCCGGCTCGCCCGGGAGGCGTCCGTTTACCAACACCGGTTCTTCGGCTCGCTTTCCTGGAGAGAACGTGCCGGCTGCGAGTAGACGGTCGACTTCGAAGGATCGGCCCTGCTTGCGGGTAAAGGCGCCCAGTTGCACCTCGTTCTCTGCGTAGGCGAAGACTCGAGCGAAGTGAGGTGCGACCACTTCGACAGCCTCTTCGAGCGACACGTGGCGACCTACGAGGTCCGAGACGTTGGCCACCGACCGGTCGGTGATCCCACACGGGTTCATCCTGGCGAAGTAGGACATGTCGGCGGAAAGATTGAGAGCGAAACCGTGCATCGAAACGCTGCGGGAAACGCGGACACCGATCGCCGCCACCTTGCCTGCCCCGGTCCAGACTCCCGTGAGGCCCGGTTCGCGCCAGGACTCAACGCCAAGGTCGACGAGGGCCGCTATCAGCACCTCTTCGAGATCGCGCACGAACGGCACGATCCGCATCGGATCATCCAAGGTGACGAGCGGATACCCGACGAGTTGGCCGGGACCGTGATAGGTGATGTCTCCGCCCCGGTCTACATGGTGTAGTTCAGCGCCGAACTCGGCGAGCATCCCAGGGTCGACAAGCAGGTTCGAACCATCCCCGTTGCGGCCGACGGTGTAGGTATGCGGATGTTCGAGCAGCAACAGGTAGTCGTCGGAGGTACGTCCAGTCCTCTTGCCTTCGTGAATGGCACGCTGAAGGTCCCAGGCCTCCGTGTAGGGAAGCCGTCCGAGCCAACGGGTGCGCAGGATCTCTGTCACGATCCGGTCAGGCCAGTTCCTGTTCCCAGTCCCAGCCTTCCAGGTTTTCCTTGATCCGACGAAGGAACAGAACGGCCGTCGATCCGTCGAATGCCCTGTGATCCCAGGTCAGCCCGAGATAGCCGATGTGGCGGATCGCCAGAACGTCTTCCCCATCTGCGGACGTGATCACCGCCGGTCGCTTGGCCACGGTGTCGGTGGAGAGGATGCCGGTGTTCGGGAGGTTGATGACGGGAGCCGACATGAACGATCCGAACGGGCCAGGGTTGGTGATGGTGAACGTCGATCCTGTGACGTCGTTTGGCTCGAGCTTTCCGGCCCGTGCCTTGTCTGCCAGCACCTTTATCTGTCTGGCCAGACCGACCAGCCGCAGGCCGTCGGCGTTGCGGATCGACGCGACCACAAGACCCTTCTGATCAAGATCGATGGCAATTCCTAGGTTCACTGTCTTGTGGAAGATCGCTTGACGTTCCTCCAGGTGGAACTCGGAGTTGACGACCCCGAACTCCTTCAGGGCATCCACGGTGGCCCGAGCGATGAAAGGCAGGTAGGTGAGGGAGAAGCCCTCTTCGGCTTTGAACGCATCCTTGTGACGCTGCCTGACACGCTCGATGCGCTCGTAGTCCACCTCCATCGAAGTCCACACATGGGCTGCCGTCTGCTTCGACTTGATCAGGTTTTGGCCTATCCGCACCCGCAGGCGGTCAAGTTCGACGACCTCGGACTCACCGGAACCGGCTGCCGGAGCCGGCGGAGTCG
>JBGTKD010000159.1:0-4082 GCA_041744795.1 Acidimicrobiia bacterium | reverse complement strand
ACCGCAACCTCATGAGGGACCGGCAAGGGGGTCCTTTTTGGACGCCGATCGGGGGTCCCTATTCGGTGCCGATTGACAGTCTGTTTGGCATAGCCCTCGTAGGCCCTAGTCGAACGGTGCATCGACAGCGTTCGCCCTTCATTGGACGACAAGCCCGCCTCCTCAAGCTCCGTCATGCCTCCGTGACGGCAGGCGTCAAGCGAGAACTCGGCGATGCCGGCCTCAGCAGCGAGCTTCCGGACTATCTGCGCGAAACGGGTAGGCTGGTACTGCTGTCCTTCCGGACCGAGGACCACCGCAATCCCTCGCCGCGGCACATGCGCTAGAACCGCTTCGGCTTCGGGATAGCAGCGCATCGCTTCGCCCGTCTCGGCGTTGTCCAGGACCAATGGGTGCCACCCGATCTCCCCCGTCTTGTGATATTCGATCCGGACCCACCCCCGATGCTTCGGCGGATCATAATCCGGCCAGCGAAAGTGTCCCTGCACAATGCTCATTGGACGCTGGAGCCACTCAAAGCAGACCACTGCCGCAGCCGCTGCCTCCGGCCTCCCTGCCGCAATCGCTGCCTCCGCGAAACGGTAGACGGTTGCCCGATCGACAGCGAGCTTAGACTGCTTGACGCGCTTCTTCTTCGTCACGCCGACCCAGGGATTGAGCAGGGCGCGCGTCTGCGGATCACGAGCCATCGCGTCCGGGTGGAGCCGACCAATCACCGCCCAAGCCGTCTTACAGTAGATCACCGCCTTTTCGCCTCTTCTGTACTTTTCGCCCTCAATCATCTTGGCGTATATCTTGTCTGCTGCTCGAGGACTTATGCTTGCAACCGTTAACTCTCCTACCTCACGGCTTTTTTCCGTTGTAAGGGCGCATACCTTCTCCAGTACTCGTCTGTAGTCCGGCCGCGCAACCTCCCCTACTTTTTCGTGAAACTGCTCAGAGCAGAGGTACGTCTCGATCAACCAGCGAACCGTCCCATATCGACCAAGCGTGCGTTCAGCTAAGGGAGCTTGACGCGTTTTCCGCCACTCATCAAGTTGTCGGTTGTACATCTCCGCCGCCGAAAAAAGTTCTCTAGAACTCATATCTTTTCCCAAAAGCACGCTGTCGAATGGGAATGCGAGGTTCTCACTTTTGGCGATTTTGCGATATTTTGTTGGAGGGGTCCAGTAGAAGGCGAGACCGGCTTTCAGCCGCTTGACCTGAACGTATTTCGGCAGTCGTACATTGACCGTCACAACTCGTTGGCCGCGTCGTAGTGTTCGGTATCGGTCAAATTTCCGATCGCCCGATCGAGGTCCTTTCGGAGCCATAATCTGCGCCGTCCTTGATCCACGACTGGGGGGATACTCATCACCGACACGTTTCAGGAACGCGCTGGCGGAAGGCTCACCGCAGTAGCCCGCGGCAAGTTGGGCGGGCACCCGTACCCGTAGCCGTAACGCATTACGCCAGCTCGAGGAACGAGAGCGTCTCGTCGGCAGCGACCGGCAGGACCTCGCGGTCGCCGGCGCCGACGAGGAGGATCGAGTTCAGTGCGGTGGCCTCGGGCTTGGAGACGTAGACGTTGCCTTCGATCACGGTGATCCGGGCATGGAGGTTGGGGCCGGGGCAGGTGGGACCCTCGACCGCCGTCTCACCGGTCACGGTGAGCGGTGCCACGCCGCTGTGGATCTGGTCGAGGATCTGTTCCTGGCGGGGGAACCCGGAACCGAGGGTCACCCATTCGACACGCACTACGGCCATGGTCTGGTATCTCCTGTTTGAAGAGGAGATGGGGATTGCTGGCGCGGAATGCTTGTCGGAGGTGCATCATTCTGATGCAGTCACATACAGCCGCCAGTAGCCGGGACCGGTGCCGACGCTGACGCCGGCGAGGGTGCCGAGCTCCTTGATCAGGTCCTCGACTGTGCGGTTGGCGAGCCACTCGCGGACGGTGGCGAAGGCGTTGAACATGGCGTCACCGTCGGCTGCCATCTGCATCAGGCACGCCGCCGTGGCCGAGGTCGGGTTCTCGTCAAACTGCCGCTGGGCCTGCTCGAGTTCGGTGTCGGCCGGCTCCATGAACTCTCCGAACTTGTCCTCGTCGACGATGATGAACTCGTCGTCCACGAAGTTCTTGAGGAACCAGGGGATCCAGTCCCAGTCGAAGGTGTCGAGACCGCGGCCTTCCCAGTCGTGTGCCTGGTACAGACGGTCGGCGATCGGGGCGATGCTGGCGATCTTGTTGCGGAGCTCGACGGTGCCGTGGGCGTCGCGGAACTCGGCGAACAGATTGTTCTCGAGCACGGCTTCCCAGAGGCACATCGCTGCCTCGGTGTGGTCAGTCATCCGGACGTACTCGCCGATCATCTCGTCGAGGTTCTCAGCATCGCGGCGGGTCGGCCGCTTATACTCGAGCGGCAGCATCGCCTCGCAGAGCGTGGTCGGCAGCTCGCGGTCGAAGTCGATCAGGATCATTGTCCTACTCCGTGGACGCACCTCGACCGTGGCGACGGTCTCCCGGTGCTGGTGAAAGGGTGTTAGAAGCCGTATCGGTAGTCGGAGGCGTGGCAGTACGCCTCGAAGTCACCGTCCTCCTGGGCTGCGAGGCGGCGAGCATCCACCGCCTCGCGCAGCCGCTCCGGGACATCCGACGTGACCTTGCCGGACCCGTTGCAGGCCAGGCAGGCGATGTCGTAGACGCCGCTCATGTAGTCGTGCCGGAACTCCGGATCGTCGTCGAAGTCCTCGTGTGTCAGCCCCTGACCCGATGTCCGGGTTGACGGTCGTCCCCTCGCCTTCGCAGACGGGGCAGATCAGCCACTTACTCATGGCTGCACCCAGACGGAGTTGCACTCGCCGGCCACCGTGCCGTCCTGCCACGCACGGACGGTCCCGCGGTGCAGACCATTGTCGTAGCTGTCCATCACGCACGCCTCGTTGAACGTGGCGTGCTCACCCAGCGGGAACTCGCCGATGACCGTGCGACTGTGGTCGAAGAACGTGACCACGCCGTCATCATGCAGCGTGGCCGTGATCTTCTGACCGTCCGGCTGATACAGCCGGCCGGTGTTGAAGTGGATCGTCTTCATGCCTGGTACTCCGGTATGGTGATGCGTTTCTCCTTCGGCACCCGCAGGTAGACGTAGCAGGCCTCAAGCCGGCGCCAGTCGTCGGGCGTGTTCTTCCACGTCATCATCTCGAGGGCGCGCCTCATGTTGACGATGCAGGTCTTCGGCTGGCCTCGCAGGATCTGGTCGGCTTCGGTGCTGGTCATGCCGCACCGAGATTGCAGACACCCCGATCGGGGAGCATGATCTCATCGTCGGTGAACTGCATCGGCATGGCACCCCGACAGATGCCGATCTCGCGCATCAAACGGATGTGCGGCACCGTGTCCCGCTTCAGCGTCCTGCGGATCACCTTGCCGGTCTCGTCCTGGTAACAGGTCCGAATGTCGTCGTTGGCTAGGAGGATCGAGAACCTGGACGAGCCTGGCTCCCTCATTCGAAAGCGCCGAGCGTACTGGTCGACACCCCGCGATGAGAAGGGCAGCCCCTTCCCCCTCGCGAGGAACATTGCCTCGGTGAGTGTGGTGAACATTCAAACCTCCCGTTCGATGGTGAAGAGATCGCAGGCGTACTTCCGGATGACCGCAGCATCGGCGGCATCGTGACCGTCCGGGTCCCGATCGAAGACCAGCGCCACGAAGTCCGGGTCCTTCTGGAAGGATTCGAGCAGCGCACGCTCGGCCACCTCGAGAGTTGTGGCGTGGCCCCACACCTTCGCCGGCCGCAGTCCGCAGCCTTGCGACGCCTTGATGACGTAGCTCATGGTCGATTTCTCCAGGATTGGTGGGCAGTTTCACCTGTCGTACCCAGGACGATCGGCAACAGAACGCCGTGCCAGCCCTGACGATTTCAGGGCTTGCAGAGCGATCCACCGTGGTAAGAATAAAGTGACGACGTAAGGAGTTTAGCCCTTGTAATGCTGATCGGGCATCCCCATTTCTTGTGAGACGGAGACTTTTGACGGTGAACCTGACAAAAGTCAGCGACGATCAACAATTGTAAGGCCCGAACTGCCTAATTTTTAGGCAG
>JBGTKD010000158.1:0-5363 GCA_041744795.1 Acidimicrobiia bacterium | reverse complement strand
CTACGAGAGCGGGGTCATCGACGGCGAGTCGGTGGACGGGTATCTCGAGGAACCCGGCGTACCAGCCACCTCCAAGACCGAGACTTACGCCTCGATCCGCATCAACGTTGACAACTGGCGGTGGCGGGGAGTGCCGTTTGTAGTGCGGGCGGGAAAGAGGTTGTCACAGCGACTCACCCAAATCGCTGTGCGCTACAGGGAGCCTCCGGTTTCACTCTTCGAAGTTGACGGCACATGCCAGGTTCACTCCAACGTCCTCTACATCACACTTCAGCCAGACGAGGGCTTCCACTTGACGTTCGACGTCAAACGACCTGGCGAGGGCATGGAGCTTGTCACCCAAGATCTCGAGTTCCACTACGCCGACTCCTTCGGGAGCCTGCCCGACGCCTACGAGACCCTTCTCGCTGATCTGCTGGTCGGGGACCAGACGTTGTTCGTTCGCGGGGATGAGGCGGAGGAAGCGTGGCGGATCCTCGGTCCGGCACTGGACCTGAAGGACGAACCCTTGCCGTACGCGGCTGGAACCTGGGGTCCGGAGGGCGTGCTGCGTCGTCCCGAAGAGCACAACCCGCACTGACCTGGCGTTCAGCTGACCTCGCCTAGATACGCCTGACGCATCTGCGGGTTGGCCAGGAGAGCCTCTGCGGTGTCGGCGAGCACGATCTGGCCGGTCTGGAGGACGTAGCCCCGGTCTGCGATGGATAGCGCCATGTTGGCGTTTTGTTCGACCACGAACACCGTTGTGCCTGCCGCGTTGATCTGCTGGATGATCTCGAAGCTCTGGGCTACGAGTATCGGAGCTAGACCCATGGAGGGCTCGTCCATGAGAAGGACTTTGGGTTGGGCCATCAGCGCTCGCCCGACCGCGACCATTTGCTGCTCGCCACCGGAGAGGTTGCCCGACTTCTGGGCGAGGCGTTCCTTGACTCGGGGAAACAGCTCGAAAATACGCTCCATGTCGGCTTCGAAGTTTTCCTTGTCCTTGCGTAGGAAGGCGCCGATCTCGAGGTTCTCTTTGACCGTCATCCGCTTGAAGAGGCGGCGGTTCTCAGGAACCATCGACACGCCCCGCTCGCATCGCCGACTCGTGTTCCAGTCGGTAACGTCGGCGCCGTCGAGGAAGATCTCCCCAGACGAGGGCATCAACATGCCGAGGATCGTCTTGAGCGTGGTGGTCTTGCCCGAAGCGTTACCTCCGAGGAGACAGACGATCTCTCCCGGGTAGATCTTCAGATTCACGTCCTTGAGCACATGAACCGGCCCGTAGTGGGCGTTCACTTCCCTGAACTCGAGAATGGGAGCGCGTTCGTCGCTCACGAGGCGTCTCCTTCGGTGGCGGGGCGGCCCAGATAGGCCTCGATCACCATGTCGTTGGTCGAAATCTCGTCGTAAGAACCTTCGGCCAGTTTGACACCATGGTCGAGCACGACGACCCGGTCCGAGACGTCACGGACCACTCGCATGTCGTGTTCGATCACCACGATGGTGAAGCCCTTTTCGTCGCGGAGCTTTCCGATCAGCTCGGTGAGCTCCAAGGTCTCGCGAGGATTCATCCCGGCGGTCGGTTCGTCGAGAAGCAAGACCTCGGGTTGGGTTGCCATCGCCCGGGCGATCTCGAGTCGGCGTCGGTTGGCATAGGACAGGACCATCGCCGGCTGGTCCCAGCGGTAGCCGTGGAGCCGGGTCCCGAAGAAGGACAGAATCTCCTTGGCCCTCTCCTCAATCTCCGCCTCTTCCCGCAGGTACCCGGGAGTGCGGAAGAGGGTCGAAATTACGCTCTTCTTGGTTCGGCAGTGCTGGGCCACCATCACGTTCTCCAACACTGTCATGTTGGGGAACAGTCGCACATTCTGGAAGGTCCGCGATACGCCGATCTTGGTGATCTGATCGGGGCTTAGACCGGCAATGTTCTGGCCTTTGAACAGTGTCTCGCCCTTGTCGGGCGCGAACATCCCGCTGATCACGTTGAAAAAGGTGGTTTTGCCAGCGCCGTTGGGACCGATGACGCTGACGATTTCACCCTCGTTGACATGGAAGTCGACACCGGAGAGGGCGTTGAGGCCCCCAAACCTTTTGGCCAAGCCAATAGTTTCGAGCAGGGCGGTCATGATCCGTCCTCCTCGACTTCTGCCGTTGCCTTTGCGCGCAACCAGGCGTCTTGGGCCAGCTCGTCGACGTGCAGCTCCTGGGCTCTGCGCGCCTCTGGCCACAGGCCCTCTGGGCGCTTGAGCATCATCCACACCAGGATCACGCCATAGATGAGGAGTTTGAACTCACCGAACTCCCGCAGGAGCCCAGGCTGGGTGGGCCCTCCGAGAACTCCGATGAGGACGACTGCACCGATCGCCACACCCCTAATGCTTCCCATGCCACCGACGATCACGACCACGAGGATGATGATGGATTGGATGATCTCGAAGCTGTGGGGGAAGATCGAGCCCAGCTTGACGGCAAACAAGGCTCCGCCGACTGAGGCGAGCATGGCACCCATCACGAAGGCAAGCAGCTTTGTGGTGACGATGTTGATTCCCATCGACTGGGCGATCTGTTCGTCCTCCCGCACCGCCATCCAGGCTCGACCCACTCGGGAATCACGGAGACGCCACGACACGAAGGCGGCGATGGCCACAAAGACCAGGATGATCCGGAACATGTCTGGCGGGTCGATTCCAACCACCGTCCACGTCGAGAACGTTGGAAAGATCACTCCCAGCACCACGGCGAGTGCTCCAATTCCGATCATCAGCGAGTTAGTTCTTGTGTTGTGATTGCCGTTGGGGAGTGGCCCGACCTCGCCACGATCGATCCGCTGCTGATCGCGCATTCGAAGTGTCCCGACGATGAGAACGACCAACCCGATCGCGGCCGCCACGTACCCGAAGTCGACTCGGATTCCGCTGGTCGCGACACCGTCCTCGAGAGGTGCGATGCGCAAAATCCCCTGGGCCCCACCGAAGACTCCGGCCAGCCAGTCCGAGTTGAAGGCGATTCGGATGATTTCGCCAAAGCCAAGTGTGACGATCGCCAGGTAGTCGCCCCGCATCCGGATCACAGGGGTTCCGATGACTAGGCCGGCGATCAGAGCCATAAGGAGCACCCACGGGAGGGCCTCGAAGAATGCCAACTCCGGCGCTATCGCCGGAGACCGTGACGAGGTGGCTAACGCCGTCGTATAGGCGCCGACCGCGAAGAAGGCCACATACCCGAGGTCGAGCAGACCGGCGTATCCGATCACGATATTGAGACCGAGACCCAGGAGGATGAACAGCCCGACGTTGGACAGGATCTCGTTGAGGAAGAGACCGAAGACTGTTGGCAGGAATGTGCCCAGGCCGATTGCGACCACACCGGCAATCAGCATCCACCGTCTACGACGGTCCTCCGGCAACGCCTCGTATCGGGCTCCCATTACGTTCGATCGACCCTTGAGCGCGAGCCTGAGGGCGACGACAGCGGCACAGATCAGGACCGCTGCCAAAAGGGTGACCCCGCGGGAAGGCGCATAAATCATTCGATCCACCGCACGCAGCCCGGCGGCGCGGAGGATGTCGCCGATGACCAGTTCGAGGAAGTTGAGCCCGATCACGGTCGCTACGACCGTCAACAGCACCATCTTGGCCCGCTCGCTGATCAAGTGAAATGCGCCACCGACCGCGCCCAGGGCCGCAGAGCCCACGATGATGATCGCCGCTCCCGATACGACTGACCCTCCATAGCTGAGCAGGTCGATCAGCGACGGAGAGATGTTGATGAAAATCGATCGGATGTCGACGACGCTGGCGAAGAGGAGCAACAGTCCGAGCATGGCGCCGGCGATCGCTCCGGTGATCATCCCGGCGATGATGTTGTGAATACCAGGTGGTGTGCTCTCTACGCCTTCCAGGACCGGTCGCACCGACACCCGATAGCCAAACACAAGAGGAATCCAAATGACGGCCGCATATCCGGCGCTGAGGTAGGGGTCGATCATCTTCCGTCCGTTGAAGATCTCGAACATGCCGACACCGACGATGAGCAGCAACACGGCGCCGGCGATCAGGCCCACCCGGACCAACCCCCGTACTTCGAGGTCGGCCATGCCGGTCGGCGCAGGGGCCGCGACGGCGGTCATCCTCGTTCCTCAACAGAGAGCCGCTCGCCCAGGAGGCCGACCGGTCTGATCATCAGGACTCCAATCAGGACAATGAACGAGATCATGTGGCTGAGCTGTGAAGGTCCGGGAATGACCACCTGATATCCCGGAAGTAGAACGAACGAGATGGCCGCCATCAGTACGCCCAGCACAAGCGCTGTTGTTGCCCTGCTCGTAGTGGCGATGTCACGCTTCGTCAACAACAGGTAGCCCCGAATCGCCACTGCCAGAGACAGAGCGCCCAAGGCGTAAGCGAGCCATTCCGGGATCGGCCAGCGGAGGCTGGAAAGAAGTGTGGGGCCTGCGGCTTCGACCACACCGAGTGTGAGTCCGCCCAGCAATGCCCCCGGCAGGTTTCCGATACCCCCGAGGACCGCAGCGGTAAAAGCCTTGATCCCCGGAAGGAATCCCGTGTAGAAGTTGACGCTCCGGAAGATCAGCGCCCACATCGTGCCGGCTACCCCTGCCATGGCCCCACCGACGAGGAAGGTCATCATGATTGTCCGGTCGACGTTGATGCCCATGAGGGCAGCAATCTCCTTGTCTTCCGCCACGGCCCGGATTGCGCTGCCGGTCTTCGACTTGGTGACGAACCACCACAGTCCGAGCATCGCCACAAGCGCCACGACCATCACGAGGAGCTGAGAGCCACCGATCTCAAGCCCGAACACCGAATAGCGCTGGCGCAGCCCCTCCGGAAACTCGGCGAATCTCTTGAACTGGGCTCCGAACAGACCGCGTACCGAGTACTGGAGGAAGAACGAGACGCCGATAGAGGTGATCAGTGGAATTAATCGGGGTGCGCCTCTTAACTTGCGGTAGGCGACCTTTTCGACGGCTACGGCCACCAGCGCCGAGGCGATCATCGCCGAGAGAAGCATGATCAGGATGGCAACTGGGAAAGCCGATTCCCAGATGCCCGCATCCACCAGGGGCACCGAGACAAAGTAGGCAGTCATGGCCCCGGCCATGAACACTTCGCCATGGGCGAAGTTGATGAAGCCGAGGATGCCGTAGACCATCGAGTAGCCCAGAGCGATCAGGGCGTACATCGATCCCTGGACAAGCCCGCCGGTGATTGCATCGCGCCAGGCTTCTGGACGGAGAAGCTCTCCCTGTGACTGGAGGACAATCGCTCCTAGGACAGCCCACAGGGTGAAAAAAACGAGGAACAGCTTGAGAGCACCCACGAATACGTCCACTGCCACGGTCGGGATATCGGCGCGGA
>JBGTKD010000157.1:0-2929 GCA_041744795.1 Acidimicrobiia bacterium | reverse complement strand
GCCGAGCCGTTCCGGATCTTGTGTATGCGGGGAGGCAAGCTGGCGGTCTGGTCTTAGCGAGCCCTTGAGGTGGGGTTCGAACGAGCACCATTCTCTGGTCTGCGGAACGTGCCCCGATATCGACCGCCTGATCAGGGGTTTCGCGCCGGTTCCGCGGACTGCAGCGGAGGGAGGGGTGTGTGAGTTCAGGACATAGGAACATGATGAGTCGAGACATGGGAACCTTCGTTCCGGTCATCGTGGGTGATGTCGAAGGCCCGTGTGGTGATCACTGCTGTTGTCGTGGAGGGCCTCACCCACGCTGAGGTCGCGGCCCGCTACGGGGTGTCGCGGTCCTGGGTCACCCGACTCGTTGGCCGCTACCGCGGAGGGTGTCCGATTCTCTGTGTAGGTGGCGGTAGAACATGGGCAGGCGGAGCCTGCTCGGGGAAGGAACCGCTGTGCCTGCTGAGATCCGTCAGGAGCTGCTCGAGGAGTTGCTCGCCGATTATGAGAAGCCCGAGGACCTGACTGGTCCCGAGGGTTTGTTGAACACGTTGTTCGCGCGGTTGATCGAGACCGCCGGCGGCGCCGAGTTGGCGATGCATCTCGGCTATGAGAAGGGCGACCCGGTCGGCCGGGGGTCGGGGAACTCCTACAACGGGACTACGCCCAAGACGCTCAAGACCGAGCTGGGCGAGATCCCTGTGGAGATGCCGAGGGACCGGAACTCGACGTTCGAGCCCCGGATCGTCGCCAAGGGCGACACCCATTGGGACGGGTTCGATGACCGGATCATCTCGATGTACGCGGGCGGGATGAGCGTCGAGGAGATCCGCGAGCACCTGGCCGACATCTACAAGGTGACCGTCTCCAAGGATTTCATCTCCACGGTCACCGACGCCGTGCTCGACGATGTCCGGGCCTGGCAGACCCGCCCGCTCGACGCGTGCTACCCGGTGATCTGGATCGACGCCCTCGTCGTCAAGGTCCGCGTCGATGGGACGGTGCGCAACCAGCCCGTCTATCTCGTGTTGGGGCTCAACATGGAGGGCAAGAAGGAGGCGTTGGCGCTGGTCATGGGCACCGGCGGCGAGTCGGCGAAGTTCTGGCTGAAGGTCCTCACCGATCTCCGCAACCGGGGCCTGGTGAGCACCTGCGTCGTGTGTTGCGACGGGCTCACGTCGCTGCCCGAGGCGATCGAGGCCGTCTACGCCGACGCGTGGGTGCAGACCTGCATCGTGCACATGATCCGGGCGTCGCTGCGGTTCGTGTCCTACAAGGACCGCAAGGCCATCACCCGGGACCTCCGCCCGATCTACCAGGCCGCCACCGAAGAATCCGCCCTCGAGGCCCTCATCGGCTTCGACGAGACCTGGGGTGAGCGCTACCCGATGATCGGCGAGATGTGGCGACGCGAGTGGGAGCGGGTCATCCCGTTCTTCGCATTCCCCGCTGAAATCCGCAAGGTCATCTACACGACGAACTCGATCGAGGCTGTGAACCGCCAGCTCCGCAAGATCATCAAGACCCGCGGGCACTTCCCAACCGAGGACGCCGCCATCAAGTTGTTGTGGCTCGCTCTGATCAAGGCCGAGAAGAAGTGGACCTACCCGATCCGGGACTGGCCCCGGGCGCTACACCAGTTCGCGATCCACTTCCCAGGGAGGGTGCCCCTCGACCACGTCACTTGACGCCGATGCGACGATGAACGAAGAAACCAGTCAGAACACGCCACCTACACAGAGCGTCTGACACTCCCGAGGGAGACGCCGCGTTCGAACCCCGGTCACGGCGGCCACACACATCGCCGGGCAAGGTTGATGATGCCGTGTCCGAAGCGATCGTGAACCTGCGCGTCGACCTCAGTGGCCGGGGCCTCGACGCGGGGCCCGTGACGATTCAATGGCACCTCGAACACGGCGGGCTCACGGTGTCGGTGTCCAGGATCCGGCGGCGACTCGTCGACGCTGGACTGATCACGCCCGAGCCGGCGAAACGACCCCGCTCGTCCTACATCCGTTTCGAGGCCGACCTCCCGAACGAAACCTGGCAGTCAGATTTCACCCACTACCGGCTCGTCGGCGGCGCCGACACCGAAGTCCTGGTCTGGCTCGACGACCACTCCCGCTACGCGCTCAGCGTCACCGTCCATCACCGTGTCACCGGCGACCTCGTCGTCTCGACGTTCAACGAATGTGGCGCTGAGCTGGGGTTTCCCGCCTCCGTGTTGACCGACAACGGCCTCGTCTACACGACGAGGTTCGCCGGGTCCCGCGACGGACGCAACGGTCTCGAGACACGCCTTGCCGCCCTCGACATCCAACAGAAGAACTCCCGACCGAACCATCCGACCACCTGCGGCAAAGTCGAACGATTCCACCAGACGATGAAGAAATGGCTGGCCGCCCAGACACCCCAACCAGCCACGATCACGGACCTACAGGCCCTGACCGACGCCTTCGTCGACGAATACAACCACCGGCGGCCACACCGATCACTGGGCCTAACCACCCCCGCCGTCGCCTACCAGCGGCTCCCCAAGACCGGACCGGCCGGCACCACCATCGGACCCCACTACCGGATCCGCCACGACAGAGTCGACCAGACCGGCGCTGTGTCACTGCGACGAGCCGGGCGCATGCACCACATCAGCATCGGCCGCGCCCACAAACACACCGCCGTGATCCTGCTCATCGACGACCTCGACATCCGAGTCGTCGCGGCCGCCACCGGGGAACTCCTCAGAGCCTTCGTCTTGAACCCCAACATCGGCTACCAACCCCGCTTCAAAAACAGAGAACCTCCCGAACCGGGGGTTCAGGAGGTTCCGATGTCTTGAGACATCACAGGCGGAGGGAGGGGGATTCGAACCCCCGGTGACCGAAGCCACACACGCACTCCAGGCGTGCCGAATCGTCCGCTCTCGCATCCCTCCGGACCCGTCGGC
>JBGTKD010000156.1:0-41213 GCA_041744795.1 Acidimicrobiia bacterium | reverse complement strand
CCAGAGGATGGATGTGGGCGTCTCGCATCCCAGGAAGCAAAGTGCCGCCCACCGCGACCGTTTCGCCTTCGGGTGCCCCGATCGAGGTGATGCGGCCACCCTCGATTCGGATGGACGTGGCGCCAGGGTGCCCGTGGATCCTGTCCACAACCAGAGTCGTCACTACCCGATCACCGAGAGCAGTTCAGCGTGGACGAGTCCGTTGGAGGCGAGCAGCCCAGGCGAGTCCGGCCGGTACTCGACTCCTGTGAGGTCCGTGACCATTCCTCCGGCTTCTGTCACGATGAGTTGGCCGGCGGCGGTGTCCCACGGTTGGAGGCGGTACTCCCAGTAGGCGTCGAATCTCCCTGCCCCCACGTAACAAAGGTCGAGGGCGGCCGAACCGATCCGGCGGATTCCCTGGACACGAGACAGCACCCGCCCGAGGACTTCGACGAGTTCTGACGCCCGCTCGCGGCGGTCGTATGGAAAGCCGGTGGCCACCAAAGCACCGCCGATGTCTCCCAGTCGGGAGACGGAAATCGACTGCCCGTCGACAGTGGCACCCTCACCCGCTGCCGCTGCGAATACCTCGTCGCGGATGGCATCGTGGACAACACCGACCACGGGCCGTCCGTCTTCCCACAGGGCTACCGAAACCGACACCTGGGCGAGGCCATGGATGAAGTTCACAGTCCCGTCCAACGGGTCGACGATCCAGACGCGTCCGGTGCGCCAGCTGTCTCCACCGCCCTCCTCGCCGAGGATCGCTTCGGCTGGACGCTCCTGGGCGAGAAGGTGGCGAATGGCAGTCTCGGCGGCGTGATCGGTCTCGGTTACTGGGTCCACCGAGCCTTTGAACTCGGCCGCCACATCACTCGTGAAGCCGTTCCGCACAATGGCAGCCGCCCGTCGTGCGCACTCGAGAGCGAGATCCAGGTCGGCGTTCACGGTCGGGACGCTACCTCCTACGATCTGACTGGTGCGATCCACGCTGCTTGCCGGCCTCGCAGGGCTTGTCCTGGTTCTTGCCTTCCCTCCATACGGGCTGGCTTTCCTGGCTTTGCCGGCGCTGGCCATGTTTCTGGTGGCCATTCGCATCGCCTCCAGACCGAGCCACGCCTGGTGGGCGGGTGGAGCGTTCGGTGGTGTCTTCTTCTCCCTCCTGTTCCCATGGATCGCCGAACTTGGAGTCATCGCGCTCTTGCCTCTCGCCTTCGTTCAGGCCTTGTTCACACTGTTCTTTGCGGGTTTTCTCTACCGATCTCGGGACTCAGACCCGATCAGGTGGGCCCTGGTGGCCGCGGCTGGCTGGGGTCTCATGGAGTTCGTGCGGGAGAGGTTCCCGCTGGGAGGCTTTGGCTGGGGCATGGCCGGCTATCCGGTTGGCGAGTACGCCGCGCTGCGGGGAGCGGCCCAGTGGATAGGTACCTCAGGGTGGTCTGTGGTCGTGGCGTTGGCGGCAGCCGCTATCGCGGTAGCTGTCACCGAGCGGAGTCTCGATCGCAGGCTGCTCGCACCCTTCGCACTGATAGCCCTCCTCGCCCTGGGCGGCGCACTGTTCGTTCCAACGGCAGATGGATCGCCGATCGATGTGGTGATCGTCCAGGGCTCCTCGCCATGTCCGGGCCAGCGCTGCTCCGGCGAGAGAGCAGGCACCTATGCCGCTCACCTCGAGTTGACGTCGCGAATCGAGCCAGGCTCGGCCGATCTGGTTGTCTGGCCGGAAGGCTCCACCGGTTTCAACGTAGATCCGATTCTCGATCCGGCCATCGGCGAGGAGATCTCGTCACAGGCAAGCCGGATCGGAGCGGTTCTCCTTGCCGGCGGTGACCGCCCCGTCTCGGATACCGAGTGGATCAACGCCAATGTCGTGTGGAATCGGGATGGGAGTCTGGTCGGCGAGTATCGCAAGCAGCACCCTGTTCCGTTCGGTGAGTACATACCGGCCAGAAGTTTCTTCGATTGGATCCCCGACCTGAGCCGTGTTCCCCGCGACATGATTCGTGGGGAGGGTCCGGTGATTTTCGAACTGGACGGAAACCCTTGGGGGTCGGTGATCTCGTTCGAGTCGTCGTTCTCGCGTTACGCCAGACAGCACGTCCGAGAGGGGGCGCGCCTGCTGGTGGTCGCCACCAGCCAGGCCAGCTACCCGTTCTCGCTGGCCAGCGACCAGCTGATCGGCATCACTCGTATGCGATCTGCAGAGTTCGGAGTCGATGTCGTGCACGCTTCGGTGACGGGAAGATCGACCTTCATCACTAGCGGCGGCGTGGTGGGGCAAACCACCGGCCTCGCCGAGATCACATCACTGGCAGGTACCGTCCAATTCCGAACCGGAGAGCTGACGCTCTACGCCAGACTGGGCGACTGGGTTCCTCTGATCGGGATCGTGTGGCTGTTTGCTGGCTGGGTTAGAACCCTGATCAGGCGAAACGGTCGTACCGAATGAGATCCTCGAGGGGCTTGCGACCACTGAGAGGGCTCTTGGCCCTCGAAGCGATTTCGGCCGTTTCGTGTGGGTAGCCCATCGCGATTCCCCACATGCATCCGTGATCGTCCGGCACGCCGAGTACCGAACGGGCTTGGTCGTGACGGTGAAAAGTGATCGGACAAGACCCGACACCGACAGCGGCCGCCGCAAGCATCATGTTCTGGCTAACTCGACCCATGTCCCAGTCATATCCGTCAGGCAGCCTCACAGGCATGATCACGAGATCAGCCGTGGAAAGGGGGCTCGTGAAGTCGCCACACTCGGCCAATTTGTCTAGTTGATCCCTGTCACGAACTACGACAAAAGTCCAGCTCTGACGGTTCTTGGAGCTTCCTGTCCAGCGTCCCGCCTCCAGGACGGCCGTCAGGTGCTCTTCGGAGATCGGCCTGCTTTGGAATCGGCGGATCACCCGCAATCCCTTGACTGCTTCGTAGACGTTGGGATTCGGATTCAACATGGCCGGTTCCTCGGGTCGCTCTCGCGCACTCTATGTCAACCGGCTGGCGACCATGATGCAGTCGCCTTGCACTACATCCATCCCGGCGGCGCGAGCCTGATCGACTAGACCGGAGTCGTAAGCACCGGGTTGGAACCAGATTGAAGTGCCGCCCAGATCTTTCCACTCTTCCACCACCGTCCTGCCTCTGTCGGGCGGGACAACAAGGTTCACGATGGCTGGGGGTTCCGGAAGAGTTCTCAGGTTCGGATAACAAGGGTCGCCTGCGACAGTGGCGCGGTTTGGGTTCACTGCCACGACCCGATGGCCTCTGGCACGCAGGTCTCGATAGATGATCCCGCCGTATTTACCGGGAGCGTCGGTTGCTCCGACGATCGCGACAAGTTGTTCGGGATCAGCCAAGACTTCGCGCAGAGATCTTGACTCCAACGCCCCCATCACCTTTGAGACTCCCTCACCAGTTCGCTCACCGCCTCACCGTAGGCCGGCTCGTCGCTGAACCAGTACCCGCCGTGTACCCGCAGGTGCGGGTCGTCGATACGGCGGTCGTCTGCTGCCAGGACCGTCCCGCTAATCGGATCGGTGGGGCGCCACAAATTGATCCACGGCCGGGATGCGACGGTGTTGGTCGCCTCCGGCGGAAACGAAACGGGGAAGAACCGCATGTAAAGACTGGCGAGGGGAGATCCGTGGGTGAGGAGAGCGGTGTCGTCAACCGGCAAAGAGTGAAGCGCCGAGATGGCGATGATCGATCCTTGGCTGTGGGCAGAGACGACAACTTGGTCTCCGGAACCGCGTAGCTGGGAGAGGACCATCTTCAGGTCGCGCTCGACTGCATCGCGGTAGGTGGGAGGTGCGAAAGGATGAAACCTGCGCGAGAAGAAGGAGCCCACGTCCCAGGGAATCGCGAGCATCCGGCGGCGGTCGGCGTCGCGTATCGCTGCGACCAGCCGCGTGAGCACGACTACGAACGGAAGTACAAACGTGAACCCCACCGCCAGGACCCGGAACGGGAGGGTCCCCGTAACGACGACTGCTGCGATCCCGGATCCCACGACCGCTACACCTAATGAGACAGCGCGGTAGCTGAGTCGCCAAGTGAGGGCGGCTGCGACGGACAGGGCGGCTGCGCTCGCTAGGGCTCCCAGCCAGGGGAGTATCTCGTTAAGGCCGCCTATCGCCAGGACTCCCATGACCAGCGTGATCGCCGGAACGCTGAGGAGGATGGGTCTCAAGTCGTCCCGCACGGACACCAAGGTCAGAAAGATCCGCCTGCGGGCTTGGTCCGCCGGCTCGAGATGGGTCCAACCATGGATCAGCACCATGGTGATGACACACAATGTTCCCACAAAGAACGCCTCAGCCAATGCGCCTGTGGCCTCTGACGGGCTCACACCGAAGACGGCTCCTGACACCACCACCGCACCAGCCCCAACCGCTGCTCCCGTCGCCCCGGCGAGAGCCATCAGCGTGCCCACGGCAGGTCCTGCATCGCGATGGGTCGATGACCAAGCCAAGGCGGTCACGACCATCGCGGCAACGCCATAGGCGATTACTGCTCCGCGCAGGGGGCCACCGAGAGTTTCCAGAGTTGTGGGCAGGCTCTCGCTGGGTCCCAGAGGGCGGGTAACAACGGCGGCGAGCAGCGCGAACGAGGACACAATGGCCACCCGGCCAAAGATCCTGGTTACGTCTTCTAACCCGTGCCAAAGAGAGGCGGCCGCGACCAGGACGCCCAGCGCTGCAGGAAGCAGCCACATGGTTCCGATCGGATTGGCTCCGCCACCAGCCTCCGACGCGGCGGTGACGGCTGTTGCCCAGACCCCCCAGAGCGCAATTGCGATATGCGGGTTGCGTAGATACGGCCGGTCGTTGCGGGCCCTGTCCGCCCGTGTGGTCGCGAGCCAGAGGATTGCGATGATCGTCGCTGAAACTGCCACTCCCAAGGTGAGAGCAAGGTCCCAGCTCGTGGCCATTCGCACGACTTGATAAGCGCCGACACCGATCACGCCGTTTGCTGTGACAAGGGCAAAGACGAGGGTGAGCAGCAACCCGGCAATCCGTACCGCGGCGACCGACAGTCGATGCCGCCGGTCGGACGCTGGCGGGAGCGCCCAGCCAGCCACGTTGACGAACATGTAGGGCAGCAAGAGAATCCACATCGCGCTGGAAGCTGATCCCGATGTCTGCGAAGCCCAGCGGTAGGCCAGTAGCCGCCCGTCTCCGTCAACCGGTCTTAGAACGGTCGACGGGTCACCACCGAATCGCTCGTCTGCGGAACTCGGTCCCTCGACCATGCTGTCGGCTGGCGTCCCTGAGACACCATGGATTCGGAGTTCTACGTGCACGAGGTTGATTCGACCACACATCGGCCTCCAAACCATGCCAAATCGGATGCGGTCGGCGGATCCGGTTCGCAGGCAATACAGTCGGAGGGTCGATTTGTGAAAGGCCCAAGTATGCGTGAGACACTCGAAGACCTCCTTAGGGAAGACCGATCATTCCCGCCCGCGCCAGAGTTCACGGCCGTTGCAAATGCCCAACCTGGCGTGCATGAATCCGCCGAGGCTGACTTCGAGTCGTTCTGGAAAGACCAGGCACTCGAGCGGGTCAGCTGGTTCCGCGAGCCCACCCGCGGCCTCGACGACTCCAACCCTCCATTCTTCAAGTGGTTCGAAGACGGCACGCTGAACCTCAGCTACAACTGTCTCGACCGCCATCTCGAATCCTCAGGAGACAAGGTGGCCTATCACTGGATTGGCGAGCCCGGTGACACTCGAACCCTCACTTACCGTGAGCTCTACGAGGATGTGTGCCGGTTCGCCAACGCCCTCAAGTCGCTGGGTGTGACCAAGGGCGACCGGGTCGCGATTTACATGGGCATGATCCCCGAGCTCCCAGTGGCGATGCTCGCCTGTGCCCGCCTCGGAGCGGTGCACTCCGTGGTGTTCGGGGGCTTCAGTTCGGATGCTCTCGCGGATCGGATCCTCGATGCCGACGCTCGAATCGTTATCACCCAGGATGGGGCGTGGCGAGGCGGGAACGTGGTACCGCTCAAGGCGAATACCGACGTCTCGCTCGCGAGAACACCCGACGTTCGCCACTGCATCGTGGTCCGCCGTACGGAAAACGAGATCTCGATGCAAGAGGGTCGGGATGTGTGGTGGCATGACGTAGTTGAGGGCCAATCCAACGAGTGCGAGCCGGAAGAACTCGGTGCCGAGGACCCGCTCTACATCCTGTACACGTCAGGCACGACCGGAAAGCCGAAGGGGATCGTCCATACCCAAGGCGGTTACCTGACGTCGGTGATGACCACCCATTCGTGGGTCTTCGACCTCAAGCCTGACGAGGACGTCTACTGGTGCGCGGCAGACATCGGGTGGGTGACAGGACACAGCTACATCGTCTACGGCCCCCTGGCGAACCGAACGACTGGTGTGATGTATGAGGGCGCTCCCAATTACCCCGACTTCGATCGGCTGTGGTCGATCATTGCCGAATACGGAGTGACGATCTTCTATACCGCTCCAACGGCGATTCGGTCGTTCATGAAGTGGGGCGACGAATACCCGGCGCGCCACGATCTGTCCAGTCTTCGAGTCCTGGGAACAGTCGGAGAGCCCATCAACCCCGAGGCCTGGATCTGGTATCAGCACCACATCGGAGGAGGCGCCTGTCCGATTGTCGACACCTGGTGGCAGACCGAGACGGGCGCGATCATGATCACTCCTTTGCCTGGCGTCACGGCTACTAAACCGGGTTCTGCCACCACTCCGTTCCCGGGGATAAGCGCCGACATCGTCGACGACGCAGGCGAACCGGTCGGAATACCTGGCGGGGGCTATCTGGTCATTCGCCGGCCGTGGCCTTCAATCGCCCGGACGATCTGGGGCGACGACGAACGTTTTGTGGACACCTACTGGTCGCGCTTTTCCGGCATGTACTTCCCTGGTGACGGTGCGAAGAGGGACGCGGATGGTTATTTCTGGCTGCTTGGGAGGGTCGATGACATCATGCTCGTCTCGGGCCACAACATTTCAACGACTGAAGTTGAGTCGGCTCTGGTGTCGCATCCCGCGGTGGCCGAGGCTGCTGTCGTTGGACGCAAAGACGATCTGACCGGCCAGGCCATCGCCGCCTTTGTAACCCTGCGGGGGACCAGGGAGGGCGACGAAGCGCTCCTGCAAGAACTGCGCAACCACGTGGCTGCCACGCTGGGTCCGATCGGCAAGCCGAAGTCGATCGTTTTCACGCCGGACCTTCCCAAGACCAGATCCGGAAAGATCATGCGCCGTCTTCTGCAGGACATCTCGGAGCATCGACAATTGGGTGACGTGACGACCCTCGCCAATGAAGGGGTGGTCTCCGAGATAGCGCAGAAAGCCGCGACTTCTAGCGAGGATTGAGGTTCTGGCGTTGAGCGTTATCCGGATCGGCCTGCTGGCAGCGTCGCGCATTGCCGAGGCGGCTGTGGTGGAGCCCACCGTCGAAGGTGTTGAGATCACGGCGGTGGCCGCCAGCGACATCGACAGGGCTCAAACGGCGGCAGCGCGTTGGAACATTCCGACAGCGTTCGGTTCGTACGAGGAGTTGTTGGGTTCCGGTGAGATCGACGCGGTGTACATCGCCACACCTGCCTCGCTCCACCGCCGCTGGACCGTCGCAGCCCTCGAAGCTGGACTCCACGTCCTCTGTGAGAAGCCCTTCGCCGCCAATGCCGACGATGCCAGGGTCATGGCGGATGCGGCGGCGGGTTCGGACCGGGTCGTGATGGAAGCGTTCCATTGGCGATATCACCCGCTCGTCCCGCAAATGGCCTCGATCCTCTCGACCATCGGCACCGTCCGCCGCGTTGAAGCCGTGTTTCATGCCCAGATCGCGCCAGGAGATATCCGCTGGGACATCGCCCTTGGCGGGGGAGCGACGATGGATCTCGGCTGTTATTGCATTCAGTGGGTGAGGTGGGTGGTGGGCTCTGACCCGCGGGTCACCGCTGGAAGGACAGAAGCGACACCTGACGGCGTGGATCTCTGGCTGGAAGCAGACCTCGAGTGGGACTCAGGGGTCGTCGGCTCGATCCGGTCATCGATGGTCGAAGACCGGCAAGCAACACTCTTGGTGACCGGATCTGCAGGAGAAATGCGAGTGGACAATCCGACCGCTCCCCAGGGTGGTTCGACCATCACGGTCGAGCGCAACGGGTCAGCCGAGACGCATTCGGTTGATAGATCTACGACCTACACCCACCAGCTGGTCGCGTTCCGCGACGCTGTTCTCCACGCCAAACCTTTCCCGACGACTGCACCTGATGCGATCCGCAACATGGAAATTGTCGACGCCTGCTATCGAGCGGCCGGACTCGACCCGCGTCCTACCCATCCCTGAGAAGAGACGCGTCGTTCTGTTCGCTGAATCCCGCGTATACGCGGGATGGAACCCAGGGTACGCGTGGGGCGGCGGTGGGTGGGGTCAGCCCGGCGTCTCCGGATTGAATCCGTGTATCAACCAGCCGCGGTCTGCAAATCCGGCTGCGTCGGCGGTGCGGGCCGACGCCTGGTTTCCCGGGTTGTGTAGGTAGGTGGGAATGGCACCGTCGGCCAGGACCCTGCGGGCCGCCTGGGCAATAAGGGCCGAACCCCACCTCTGTCCACGATGAGCGGGCTCGGTCACCACCGCGAGCTCGTGACCCCACTGGTTGTGCTGCTTCCTGCCGACTCCTGCGGCGGCTCCAACCTCGGTGATCCCCACGAGCACATCACCATTGAAGGGCTTGAGCCACGGGAGGACGCGAGGGTCGTCGGTGGGAAGCCACACTCCGCGATCCGGCGATCCGGAAGGTTCGTCGCTCCAGCGGAACACGCCTGAGAACAGTCGGCCCTGAGGATGACCGAGAGCCCGGCCGATCTCATCCTCGACCTCGACCAAACTTTCGCCCAGAGATGTCACCGCATCGGAGTGCTCGGGCGGAACCGATAGGACTGTGGCCTCCGATGTGGAGATTCCCAGCACCATCCGCACCGAACCGTCCCAACCCGGCCGGGAACGCAACTCTGAACCGACTACGGTCAGTCCCGGTCCTGGGGGCGGCCAGATCCCAAGCCACGCTTCCAGATGGCGTCTCAGCGTGTCGGGAATGGGCATGGCGCCAGGATCCCACATAGTTTTGAGCGAGCCCAACTCCGCCGACGTATCCTCCGCTCGGCCCGAGGAGGTCCTGTTTTGAGCATCCCCCACTATCAACTGTTCATTGACGGAAGTCCGCAGGCGGCAACCTCTGGGGAGACCTTCGAGACGCTCAACCCAGCCACTGGCGAAGTGATAGGGATCGTCGACCACGCCGCCGAGTCTGACGTCGACCGGGCAGTAGCCGCTGCGAGCCGGGCGTTCGCTAACTGGGCAGGTATGACCGGTGCCCAGCGCGGTCGGATCCTCAACCGGGCGGCAGGCATCCTGCGCGAGCGCAACGACGAACTGGCCCGGCTCGAAGTCATAGACACCGGTAAGCCGATCAGTGAAGCGTCGACAGTGGACGTGATCTCCGGCGCCGAGTGCATCGAGTATTACGCAGGTGTTGCGCCGTCCATCCACGGTCACCACTACGACCTCGGCGCGGACTTCGCCTATACGCGTCGCGAACCCCTTGGCGTCGTGGGTGGCATCGGCGCCTGGAATTATCCGATCCAGATTGCATGCTGGAAGTCGGCCCCGGCGCTCGCCTGTGGCAACACGATGGTGTTCAAGCCTGCCGAGCTGACCCCGCTGTCTGCACTGGCCTTAGCCGAGATCTACACCGAGGCGGGAGTCCCGAATGGCGTTTTCAACGTGGTTCAGGGAGACGCTCGCACGGGAAGAGCGATGACGGGCCATCCGGGGATCGCCAAGATCTCTCTCACGGGAGAGGTCGGAACCGGCAAGGCGGTGATGTCCGCGTCTTCGGCCAGCCTCAAGCATGTGACGCTCGAGCTGGGGGGCAAGTCTCCCCTGATCGTTTTCGACGACGCTGATATCGACGACGCCGTTTCCGGCGCCTTGCTCGCCAACTTCTACACCCAAGGCGAAGTCTGTTCCAATGGAACGAGGGTTTTCGTTCACGAGTCTGTACACGACGATTTCATCGGCCGGCTCAAGGCACGAGCCGAGAAGATGCGCATCGGCGACCCGATGGATCCTTCAACCGACGTTGGAGCACTGATCTCGCGAGATCACATGGAGAAGGTGCTGGGCTACATCGCCATTGCCAGAGACTCCGGGGCACGGCTCGTGTGCGGGGGCGGTCGGCCCGCAGGGCTTGAGTCGGGGTATTTCGTGGAACCGACGGTCTTCGACCAATGCACAGACGACATGCGCTTTGTTCGTGAGGAGATCTTCGGCCCGGTCATGGCCGTCCTCAGCTTCTCATCCGAAGAAGAGGTACTCGCCCGGGCTAACGACACGGTCTACGGACTCGCCGCAGGAGTATTCACCTCCGATCTGACCCGTGCCCACCGAATGGCAGCCGGTTTGGAGGCGGGGACCGTTTGGATCAACACCTACAACCTGACGCCTATCGAGATGCCTTTCGGCGGTTACAAGCAGAGCGGTATCGGCCGGGAGAACTCCCTCGCAGCCATAGAGCATTACACCCAACTCAAGTCGGTTTACGTCGCCACCGGTCACGTCGAGGCTCCGTACTGATGGCTGGCTACGACTTCGTAATCGTCGGCGGCGGATCAGCGGGCTCGGCGATGGCCAACCGCCTGTCCGCCGATCCGTCGAACAAGGTCCTGGTGCTGGAGGCGGGAAGGCCGGACTACCGATGGGATGTCTTCATTCATATGCCCGCCGCTCTCGCCTTCCCGATCGGCAGCCGGTTCTATGACTGGAAGTACGAGTCAGAGCCCGAGCCCCACATGAATGGACGTCGGATTTACCACGCCCGAGGCAAGGTGCTGGGAGGCTCGTCATCGATCAACGGGATGATCTTTCAGAGGGGAAACCCGATGGATTATGAGAGGTGGGCGGCGGATCCGGGGATGGAGACCTGGGACTTCGCTCACTGTCTCCCGTACTTCAAGAGGATGGAGACTTGCCTGGCTGGGAGCGACGAGTTCCGGGGAGACGACGGGCCCTTGGTGCTCGAGCGGGGCCCAGCCGAAAACGTCTTATTTGGCGCCTTCTTTGAGGCGGTACAACAGGCGGGACATTTCCTCACCGACGACGTGAACGGTCGTAAACAGGAGGGATTCGCCCGCTTCGACAGGAACGTGCATCGGGGTAGACGCCTGAGCGCGGCTCGTGCCTATCTGCATCCTGTGATGAAGCGCCCCAATCTCGAGGTTGTCACGAGGGCAATGGTCACTCGCATTCTCTTTGACGGCACACGTGCCACGGGAGTCGAGTACACGGTGCGGGGTCGAACCGAACGCGTCGAAGCGCGGGAGGTCGTCCTGTGCGGCGGGGCATTCAACACTCCACAAGTGCTTCAGCTGTCCGGGGTGGGCAACGCCTCTGAACTTGAGCCGCTTGGCGTCGAGATGGTTCACGACCTGCCGGGCGTGGGGGAGAACATGCAGGACCACCTCGAGGTCTACATCCAGCACGCGTCGAAGCTGCCAGTATCGATCCAGCCGTGGATGGCGATGTGGCGCCGTCCGCTCGTGGGACTGATGTGGCTGTTTCGCAAGGGTCCGGGAGCGACCAACCACTTCGAGGCGGGAGGCTTTCTCCGGAGCAACGACGACATCGCTTGGCCCAACCTCATGTTCCACTTCCTTCCGATCGCCATCCGTTACGACGGGTCCTCGCCAGCGGGCGGACACGGATACCAGCTTCACATTGGACCGATGTACTCGAACTCGATGGGATCGGTAAAGATCCGTTCGACAGACCCCGGAGAGAAGCCTGCCCTTCGCTTCAACTACCTGTCGACCGATCAGGACCGGAGAGAATGGGTCGAGGCGATCCGAGCCACTCGGGAGATTTTTGCCCAGCCGGCCTTCGGCCCTTACGACGCAGGGGAACTCTCCCCCGGTCCATCTGTGGAGACCGACGAAGAGATTCTCGAATGGGTGCGAAAGGACGGCGAGACCGCCCTGCATCCTTCATGTACCGCTCGGATGGGCACTGACGGAATGTCAGTCACCGACCCTCTGACGATGAAGGTGCACGGACTGGATGGTGTTCGCGTGGTCGATGCCAGCGCCATGCGCTATGTCACGAACGGCAACATCTATGCCCCGGTGATGATGCTTGCCGAGAAAGGCGCAGATCTGGTGCTGGGGAACACACCGCTTCCTCCCGAGCACGTTGACTGGTACCGACACCAGCGCTGAGAAAACGACGGGAACGTAAGAGGGAGGGGCCGGAGCCGGCCCCTCCCTCTCAGGTTATTGCTGGTTTAGGGCAGCCAGACCCTCCAGACGCTCTCGTGACTACTGACCCAGTCGGCGGCCACGGCCGCCGGCTCAAGTCCGTCGATTTCCACTGGTGGCAGCATCGCCAGTTGGTCTTCGGTGGTGATCTGGAAGGCCTGCAAGAACGCGAATACGTCCGGCGCCTTCGTCTCCAGTTGGGCGGAAGCCGCCTTGAACAACACATCTTCCGGATAGTCACAGTCGACGCCGCCGTCCTCTGCTGCAGCGCTCGCCCCGCAGGCATCGTTGTATGCAGGCAAGAGAACATTGACGAGGTCGTACTTGGAAACGGCCGCTGTCGGCGTCCACCAGTACATGATGATCGGCTCGCCTGCGGCAAACCGGGCATCGAGTTCAGCGACCGTCGCCGGCTCGGACCCGGAGAACACAACCTGGAAGGGGAG
The DNA here is from genome assembly GCA_041744795.1 of Acidimicrobiia bacterium. GTDB lineage: Bacteria > Actinomycetota > Acidimicrobiia > Spongiisociales > ZC4RG35 > DATHWB01. The sequence goes on along the minus strand of JBGTKD010000156.1, from coordinate 28,484 downwards.
CCCGAGGTTTTCGATGATCTGTTCGTCGTACTGGGAGTACGACGGATCTGTGCCGAGGAACCGTCCCATGCTTCCTGTCTCAGCGGTCGCGAACATCTCGGCGACTGCAGGGTCGGTGTATCCCTCCCAGGTGGCCAGAGCAGGGTTCTCATCGACCAGGTAGCTGGGTACGAACCAGCCAATCTTGCCGATCGTGCCGAGCAGACCGATATTCACCACGCTGCCGTCTGCGAAATAGGCGTTCTCGGCGTCAGTAACACCGGATGGCCAGATCTCGAGCACCGCATCGAGAGTTCCGTCAGCCATGCCAGTGAACATGGCGTCGTTCTCGTTCACCTCGGTGATTCTCACCGGGTATCCGAGCTCGTCCTCAATGATGACCTTGGCCACCTCGGCATTGAGCCGTGATGCGGTCCAAGGGTTGACGATCAAGGTGATCGTGGGTTTGTCATCACTGTCACTCCCGGCGTCGTCGCCACCACACGCGGTGGCGACCATGGCGACCAGCAGAGTCAGAGCGATAGTTCGCTTCATTTGGTTTATCCCTCCTGTCTCCGCGGCCTTGCTGGGGAGACGCTGGCTACATTATCGGTCGATGTCCTCCGTCGCTGCCGCGCCAGCCTGTCTTGAGATCCGCGGGTTGTGGAAGGTCTTCGGGTCCCGACCCGATCAGGCCATCGAGTTGGCAGACACAGGTCGCACTCGCGAGGAAATCCTGGCCGAGACAGGTTGTACGGTCGCCGTCCGCGACGTCTCGTTCACTGTCGCGCGAGGTGAGACCTTTGTCGTGATGGGCCTCTCCGGCTCGGGAAAATCCACCCTCATCAGATGTGTGTCACGGCTCACGGACGTCACTCGCGGCCAGGTCATGCTCGATGACGAGGACCTGACGAAGCTTCCCGACGACCAGCTTCGTGAAGTGCGCCGGCGCAAGCTCTCGATGGTGTTCCAGCACTTCGGTCTGTTCCCGCACCGACGTGTCATAGACAATGCCGCGTATGGCTTGGAGATACAGGGCATGCGGCGAGCCGAGCGTCACGCCAAAGCGTTCGAGGTTCTCGAGACGGTGGGGCTCAAAGGCTGGGAACATCACTTTCCCCAGCAGCTGTCTGGAGGGATGCAACAGCGAGTCGGTTTGGCTCGCGCGCTCTGCGTCGGTCCTGAAGTGTTGTTCTTCGATGAGCCCTTCTCCGCTCTCGACCCGCTGATCAGGCGCGACATGCAGGACGAGTTGATACGTCTGCAAGAGGAAATGCAAGGCACCCTCGTTTTCATCACCCATGACTTCGCTGAGGCAATCAAACTCGGAGACAGGATCGCGATCATGAAAGACGGGCTTTTCGATCAAATCGGCACCGCAGCCGAGCTGATTACTCGGCCCGCTACTCCTTACGTTGAAGAGTTCACAAAGGACATTCCCAAAGCAAAGGTTTTAACCGCCGCCGATGTCATGCGGTCGGGTGCAGAAGGTGACCTATCCGGCCGGACGGTGGGCGCCAACGAGACAGTCGAACGCCTCGTACCCACGCTTCTCGACGGTGTGTCTGCCCTCACTGTCGTCGATGACGAGGGGCGAGCGCTGGGTGTGGTTGACCGGGCCACCGTGTCGGAGCTCTTGGCGGCCAACTGATGGCCAGCACTTCGCCATCGGTGTCTCTGACCCTGGGCACCGATGCGCTACGGCGGGCCATGCCGTGGTTCGGATTTATCGCCGGTGCCGTTTTGCTGCAGCTGGCGTTCGCAGGGTCAGGAGCGTTTCCGGCGGTGCTCGACACGTTCTTCTCCGAGCTGTTCGACAACCTTGGGACCTGGATCAGGGAGAACCGGCGGTCCCATTTCCTCTTCACAGGGTTCTTTGCTCCACTCACCGCTTTCCTCACCTGGGTGATACGAAGCTTTGAGTCGATCCTCCTCGGACTTCCTTGGTTCGTTCTCCCGCTGACCGTGTTGTTGGCCCTTGTCCGGGTGCACATGTGGAAACAGGGTGCTGTGGCAGCAATGGCACTTCTGTATGCGGGTGCGGTAGGCCTGTGGGAACCGACGATGGAGACTCTGGCTCTCATGGGCACGGCCGTCATGTTCGCCGTGCTGATCGGAGTGCCGGTGGGGATCTTCGCCGCTAGGCGTCGCGGATTCGAGGAGGCCATCCGGCCGATCCTCGATGCGATGCAGACGGTGCCAGCCTTCGTCTACTTCCTTCCCCTGCTCGGGTTCTTTGGTGTCGGAGCAGTTAACGCCGCAGTCGCCACGGTCATCTATGCGTTGCCACCGGTCGTGAGGCTGACCACGTTGGGGATTCGTCAAGTGTCCGCCGCATCGGTGGAGGCCAGCGAGATGTTCGGGTCGACCCCCCGACAGACGTTGCTCAAGGTGCAACTCCCCATGGCGCTGCCGACGATCCTCACCGGCTTGAGCCAAACGATCATGATGGCCCTCGGCATTGTGGTCTTGGCGGCGCTCATCGGAGCGGGAGGTCTGGGAGCCGTCGTCCTCCAGACCCTCTCCCAGCGCAGGACAGGCCGGGGGATTGCAGCTGGCCTTGCGATTGTGGCTGTCGCCATGGTTCTCGACCGCATGTGGCGGGGACTCGCTCAGATCGACAGGACGAAACGCGTTTCGAACAAGGCGACGCTGCTCGGATTGGCAGGCCTCGGTTTGGTTTTCATGGTCGGAGTGATTGGAAGTTGGAACGAGTTTCCCGCCATCGCGACGACCAGTGCCTTCGACCCGATCGACAGTGTCGTGGTGTGGGCCCGCGACAACCTGTCGTGGCTGACTAGACCGTTCAACGACTTCGTGGTTGCCGGAGTCATTATCCCGGTGCGTACCTTCCTGACGTTCACCGTCGCCTGGCCGGCTCTGGTGTTCGTGACGGCATGGGCATGCTGGCGGGTCGGCGGGCGTGGTCTGGCTGTGTTCTCGACTCTGGCACTTCTCACTATCGGGGCGATCGGCCTCTGGGCGATTTCGATCGACACACTCACCCAAGTGATGGTTGGTGTGTTCCTGTCTGTGGCTATTGCCGTTCCGATAGGGGTATGGGCCGGTCGCAGGCCCCGGGTTGAGGCCGCCCTCGGTCCGATCCTCGACAGCCTGCAGACGATTCCGGCCCTCGTCTACATCATCCCTGCAGTGATCCTGTTCACGGTGGGTGCTGTTCCAGGGATTATCGCTTCGGTGCTCTATGCGATCGTTCCCGGAATCCGGATCACCGCTCTTGGGATCCGTGAGGTTCCAGACGAAAGCGTCGAAGCCTCCCGCACGTTCGGTGCCACCGCTCGCCAGACGATGTTCGGTGTGCGTCTGCCCTTAGCTGCGCCGACGATCATGGCTGGCATCAACCAGGTCATCATGATGGTGCTGGCAATGGTGATCATCTCGGGCCTTGTTGGAGGAGGAGCCCTCGGCTTTGAGACAGTTCGAGCACTTACGCGCAACTTGTACGGCCTGGGCTTTGAGGTGGGTCTGGCGATCGTGCTGATGGCGATGATCCTCGACCGCTTCACCCAGGCTGCGGCTGCTCGTCTCCAACCGCCAACCAGTTAGTCGCCCGACCATCGGTCCGCTGACTTGTCAGGCGCAGCCCGATTCTCCGGGGAGGAGGCCGCGGGCGATCAGTGGATACTCGGTTCCTTCGAATTCCCAGACCGTGGCCTGGTTGGCTGCGCCGAAGATCTCCAGAAGGTCGGTGGCGGGTGGACCCTCAACTACGACACATCGCCAGCCATGGTTCGACTCGGGAATGTCTGACGGGGCGATAGCCAGCGGCCAAGGCTGGGTGGAGCGGAACTCAGGGTCGGCCATGGTCAGATTCTCGCCAGTGCGTATCTCAACCTTGGTCGGCTCGTACTCGCGGACGTCGGTGAGCTCGGCTGCCGCTCGGTCTATCGCTTCCACCAACTCAGATGCGGCCTGTGCAACGTCTGACTGTTCCATTGCGATTCCCAGCGCGTAGACAGACAGCACGTGCTCTGCGGTGCCATCGAAGTAGGTGATCACCGTCGTCGTTGCGTCGGCGACGTGACTGGTGGCCGCCGTGTCTTCCAGACGGTCGGTGTCCGGCAGCCCAGTAGCCCTTACAAGGGCGAGGATGTCCGCCAGCGTTGCGTCGTCGACAGTGCCCACGAACACCGGTGTGAGCATCGGCCCCGGATATATCGCCATCACGGCACCCGGCGCGTATAGGCGGCCGTCTGCCTGGAGGACATAGCGCGGATGCCTGCTGAGGAGCATCTCGACGGGAGCGAAACCCCCCTCGTCGGTGATAGTGAGGATCACGTCGTCAGGTTGGCTTGTTGTGGGCATACTCCCAGGCTCGCCAGATCCGCAAGCGGAGATTACGAGGGCTAAGACCAGGAAACTGGCGGTTCTTTTCATACACCTATGACGAATCCGCCCTCGGTCCGGTTCCCGCCTCAGTTCTCGTAATCCGCCAGCGCCTCGTCAATCAGGTCGATTGCCCAGTCCACTTCGTCGACGGTTGTGATGACTGGAGGAATGAAGCGGATGATGTTTCCTGCGGGCCCACACTCGATGATCACCAACTCCCGCTCCATGCAGAACCGCTGTATGTGCTTGAACGCTTTCGCGTCCGGTTCGCGGCTCGCGCGGTCCGAAACGAGCTCGACTCCGATCATCAAACCGAGTCCTCTCACATCGCCGATGCTCCGGTGGTCCACCTTGAGCTTTTCGAACCGTTCGAACGCTCTGGCGGACACTGCTCGCGCATTGGGGAGTGAGTCGCCCAGGTTGTCCATCACGGCGACTGCCGCCGCACACGCCACCGGGTTTCCGCCGAATGTCGTGCCGTGGGAACCGACTTTCCAGCCGTCGAGCATCTCCGCCGACGCGCCGTAGGCCGATAGAGGCAGACCGTTGGCGATTCCCTTTCCCATCGCCAAGATGTCGGGATCGATCGGGTAGTGGTCGGAAGCGAACCACTCGGCGGTCCTTCCGAAACCGGTTTGGACCTCGTCGAAGACGAGGAGAATGCCGTGTTCGTCAGCGATCCGACGCAGCTCGGTCAAGAACCGAACCGGCGCCGGGTAGTACCCGCCCTCTCCCTGAACGGGCTCGATCAGCATTGCGGCCACGTTGTGGGGGTTGACCTCGTGACGGAACAGCATCTCCAACTCGTTCAGGGAGTAGTCGACTGCCTCCTCTTCGGTCATACCCCACCTGTACGGGTGAGGGAAGGGGACTATGAACACCGAACCCAGGATCGGGTGGTATCCGTCGCGGTACTTGCTGTTGGACGTCGTATACGCAACCGATCCCATCGTGCGACCGTGGAATCCGCCTCGGAACGCAATCACGGACTGGCGCCCGGTTGTCTTCCTGGCCAGCTTCACGGCCGCTTCAACGGCTTCCGCACCCGAATTGGCGAAGCCGAATTTCTCGATGCCAGGCGGAGTGATGTCGGCCAGCCGCTCTCCTGCTTCGACGAGGGATTCGTAGCGGAAGATGCACCCGGAGTGCATGACTTTGTCGAGCTGGGCGTGGGCCGCTGCGACGACGGCCGGATGATTGTGGCCGAGGTTTGTCACGGCGGTCCCACAGGCGAAATCTGCCCACCGGTTGCCGGCGGCGTCGTGAATCCAGATGCCTTCGGCGCGGTCGATGACGAGGTCGGTATCGAAGGCGATGACCGGGGCGATAATCTTTTCGTGGCGGGAAACGATGTCGTTCACAGAAAATGCTCCTTGTTCGATGACAGGCGGAATCGGGCCCTTCTAAGGAGCGGCGAACAGAGCCTTACGGTCGTAGCTCGGCATGAACATCGCCACATTGTGCCAGACCTGAGTCGCTGGTCTGGGGTCAGACGAGATCGCTTCTGAAAACCACACCCGATCCGTCGATCACCTCGCCGACCACTCGAGACCGGACTGCCGAAGTTGCCGCCAGAATTGCTTCGGCGTCGCTTCGAGCGACCACCAGACAGAACCCGAGTCCGAGATTGAACGCGTCTGCCATGTCGGGCCAGGAGACTGGGCCGCGCTCGGCGATGACGCGAAACACGTTGGGGATCTCCCAGGTCCCGGGGTCAAGCACCGCACCACAGCCTGACGGCAGGGTTCTCGGCAGATTCCCCGGTAGACCCCCGCCGGTGATGTGGGCCGCTCCCTTGACAGGTGCCGCGTCGACTGCGCCCATTACGTGCGGGGCGTACAGCACAGACGGGCGAGTCAGAACTTCGCCGATGGAAGAGTCCTCTCCCGGCATTGGGCCGGACAGATCAGCGCCGTCGAAGATCCGGCGCACCAGGGAGAAACCGTTCGAGCGTATGTTTGGTGAGGGGAAACCGACGATGACATCGCCGGGACGCACTGTCGATCCGTCGATCTGTTCTCCGTACTCGACGATCCCCAACGCCGCTCCTGCCAGGTCGACATCGTTGACGCCCATAACGCCGGGATGCTCTGCTGTCTCGCCCCCCAGGAGGGCTGCCCCGACCACCGCGCAAGCCTGTGCGACAGAAGCGACGATCGCGGTGTCCCGTTCGGGCTGGAGCGCTCCGACGGCTACGTAATCAACGAACGCGAGAGATCGGGCGCCAACTGCCGCCAGGTCATCGACGCACATCGCTACGAGATCATGGCCTACGCCACCGAAACGTCCGGTTGCGGTGGCGATCGCCAGTTTCGTCCCGACGCCATCGGTCGACATCATCAGGACGGGTCGCCGGTAGCCCTCAGGGATCTCGATTCCTGCGGCAAACCCGCCGAAGCCACCGACAACCTGGTCAGTCCACGTGGCTGTCACAAGCGACGAGATCGCCTGGGTGTGGCGGTCGGCCCCTTCGAGGTCAACACCGGCCTCGAAGTATGAGGTCATGACGTAGTTGGTTCGAGAAGGAACTTGCCGTCGGCGTCGGAAACGTCGGTCGGGTAATCCCCGGTCAGGCACGCGGTGCAGAAACCATCCCTGGGAGCCTCCGTCCCCTCCATCAGCCCGTCGATCGACAGATAGCCCAGGGAGTCGACCTCGAGGAAGTCGGCAATCTCGTCCACCGACATGTTGGCCGCCAGCAGCCGAGACTGATCCGAAGTATCCATCCCGTAGAAGCAGGGCCAGCGATATGGCGGCGAGGACACACGCATGTGGACCTCGGCCGCCCCCGCCTTGCGAACCATCTCGATCAACTGGCGTGTGGTCGAGCCCCGGACTATCGAGTCGTCGACGAGGACCACGCGACGGCCTGCGAATGTCGAGGGGATCGGGTTGAGCTTTAGACGAATGCCCCGGTCGCGCAGCATCTGGCTCGGTTCGATGAAGGTTCGCCCCACGTATCGGTTCTTCACCAGCCCATCCGCGTAGGGGATGTGAGAGATCTCCGAATAGCCCTGGGCGGCTGGGATGCCGGATTCCGGGACAGGGACGACAACGTCGGCCGTCGCCGGGTGTTCGGCTGCCAAGTTCCGACCCATCTGTTGGCGGGCGGAAAACACGTTCCGCCCGTACAACTGGGAGTCGGGTCGGGCGAAGTACACGAACTCGAAAACACACAGGCCCGGCTGCTCGTCGGCGAACGGTCGGAAGGAACGGAGTCCTGTGCTGTCGATGCACACCATCTCGCCAGGTGCGACCTCACGCACGAAGTCGGCGCCCACCAGGTCCAATGCTGCGGTCTCGGAGGCGAGCACCCATCCGCCAGCGGGAAAACGTCCGATGCACAGCGGCCGGAACCCTCGTGGGTCGCGAACCCCGATCAGGTGACCCTGATCCATCACAACCAACGAGAATGCTCCTTCGAATTCCGGAAGCACCCGCCGCATGGCGAACTCGAGTCCTCGTTCATCGCCCCTTTCATCGTCGACCTCCAAAGCGATGGCTTCGAGCATGAGGTCCGAGTCGGTGGAGGCGTGGCCGTTGCCGTATTTGGCGGCGAGACTTCGCGTGTTCGTCAGATTCCCGTTGTGGCCGAGAGCGATGGATGTCGCTCCCTTTTGGCGGTGGACAGGCTGGGCGTTCTCCCATGAGGACGATCCGGTTGTCGAGTACCGGGTGTGGCCTATCCCAATGTGGCCGTCGAGCCCTGCGAGGTCTGCCTCGTCGAACACGTTGGCGACGAGTCCTAGGTCCTTGACGACTGTGACGGTCTCTCCAGCGGTGGTGGCGATTCCCGCCGACTCTTGGCCGCGATGCTGGAGTGCGAACAGTCCGAAGTAGGTGATGTTCGCTGCCTGCTCCCCGGGAGCGAATACCCCGAAAACACCGCACGCCTCACCGGGGGCATGCAAATCCAGTTCTGGTAGGGACTCCGGGCGGGTCACGTGGGCCGAGGATAACCCTTCCGACCGCTCAGCCTTTCCGCTGCTTGCATGGAGGAATGGGTGCCTGGTGTTTTCTATGCGATACGCCGGTCGAAGGCGATCGCTGCTCGACCTGTGGCAATGCACCGACGATGGTCGAGGAGCCCCGCGAGCAACGGGCGGCTCGCTGGTGGACCCGGATACCTCGTCGCACGTGGGTCACTGGCGCTGCCATTCTCGTTGTGCTGCTCTACAGCCTGTTTCAGTCCGGCTTCCGACTCGTCAACTAGAACTGCGGCGGGCGCTTCTCGCGCACTGCCTGAACACCTTCGGCGGCGTCGGCTCCTAGCCAGCCGACGAACTCGAGCGCCAGCGAAGCGTCAAAGGCCGGGTAGGCAGATCGCAGCCAGTGATTGAGCGAACGTTTGGTCCATTGGATGGCTGTGCGACTTCCCTCCGCCAGCTTGATTGCCACCGCCGTCGCTTCCTCTCGGAGGACGTCGTCGTCGACCACCTTGGAAACCAGTCCCAGGCGCTCGGCTTCCTCGCCTCCGATCGGATCGTTTGTCAGGAGGTGGTACTTGGCTTTGGCCATACCTATGAGCAGTGGCCATATGACGACCGCATGGTCTCCTGCAGCAACCCCTATCGATACATGACCGTCGAGCATGCGGGCGCTCCGCCCCGCAATAGGGATGTCTGCGAGCAGCGCGGCAGCCAGTCCTGCGCCAACCGCAACGCCGTTGATGGCCGAGACGATGGGCTGGGGGCACTCGATGATGTTCCGCACGAGGTCGCCCGCCTCTCGCATCAACTTCACCGTGTTTTCGTAGTCAGACATCATGTGTTCGAGAAGATCGAAATCCCCGCCAGCCGAGAAGGAACGTCCTTCCGCCCTGATCAGAACGGAGCGGACCGTCTCGTCACTGGCGATGTCCAACCAGACTTGTGTGATCTCTCGATGTCCATCGATGGTCACGGAGTTCACTGGCGGGTTGTCCAGGATGATCTCGAGTACACCGGGATGGGGGCGTTCGAAGCGCAAGGTGGAGTAACTGTCGTAACGGGACATGACTGCAAACCTACCGGTTCTCGACGCGCTGTTCAGGACCGGGTGTTGCGAGTCGCGCGAGCAGGAGCAAGATGGCGGCGGAGGGCCACGAATGGGATGAGGCCTGCGGCCGAGACCCCGAATGCCGCGAAGGCGGCAGCCGCGTAGCCCTCGCTAATAGCGGTGCTTACCACTGGATTGGGGATGGCTTCGGATGCGAGCACGTCTCTGACGGCTTCGACATCGCCAACCGCGGTAGCGACTACGGCAAGGATCACGGCTCCGCCCATGGCAGAGCCAAGAGTGAAACCCTGATTGCGGAAGAACTGGTGGGCGGCAGAAGAACGTCCGATCTCGTTCGGGTCGCTCACCGCTCGTAGGAGGGTGAGCCCGGCGTTGGTGCCGAGGCCGACACCTGCGGCCACGAACACCATGAGTGCGAGGATCACCGCGAGCGGGGCCTCTGATGCGATCCCGACCCCGAGCAGGCCGAGCCCGGGGACGGTGAGTGAGAACCCGATACCCATGACGGTCGTCTCGGCCAGTCGGTCAAGCAGGCGGGAAGACAGGTTGGCCCCCACGGTCCATCCGATGACGAAGAAGAACACGGACCAGGCAGTCAGGACCTCTGACGCACCACGACCGCCCCGCACGTACAAGGTCAGAAACGAGCTCATAGCGACGGCTCCGGAAACCAGAAGGGCGAGCGCGGTAGCCAGGGTGGCGAAAGGTTGGGATGTGAGATGGCGCAACCGCATGATGGGGTCTGCGGTTCTGCGAATGTGGAGCCACAGCGCGGCGCCGGCCACAATCGCGGCTCCGAACCAGAGCATCGACTCAGGACCCAGCCGGTCGACTGCTAGAAGCAGGAACGTGTTCAGCACGAGCACCCCGATCACTCCGGGCAGGTCCACCTTTCGTGAGTGAACGTTCTCGACAGCCCTCGGCATCACCCGCCAGCCCGCGGCCAAAGCGATGAGACCAAGCGGGATGTTGACTAGAAAAATCCAACGCCAGTTGAGTGTCGTGAGCATGAATGCGGCGATACCCGGTCCCGCCACGCCCATCACTCCCCATACAGTTGCGTTGGCCGCGAACGCTCTGCCGATGAGGTGGGCCGGATATATGAGGCTGACTGCCGCAATGCCGACAGCGATGATCGCTCCGCCTCCCGCGCCATGTATGAGCCTGGCGGCGATCATCCATGGCATCGTCGGCACGAAGGATGCAAGTACCGCTCCCGTCACGAAGAGAGAGATCGCCGCCCGAAACACCGCACGTACTCCGTAACTATCGACCAGTGGTCCTGCCACCACCGTTGCCACACCGGAGAAGAGGAGGTAACCGGTAACCACCCATGGGAGGAGATGAACGTCTCCCAGGTCGGCCGCTACCTGCGGCAGGGCTGCGCTGATAGCCAGCCCCTCAAAGGCTGCGAGTGCCACCGTCGTGTAGATGGCGATGGAGGCCGGAAGAAGAGGTCGGGAAAGGACGCTGGTTGGCTGAGTGGTCACGGCCGGCGAAGACTACGACTTCCGGATCAGTCGCCCATGCACACGCCCAGATGGCGCGCCGATTCGATCCAGGGGTGGTCCAGGGGCACTCGCTTGCGCTTGCCGGCCACCTCTTCCAACGGCACGGGAACTGACTGGCCGTCCTGCATGGCGATCATCACCCCGGTCAAACCCTCGGCGACTGCATCGGTCGCGGCAGTTCCCAACTGTGTGGCCAGGAGGCGGTCTGCCGTCGACGGCGTGCCACCTCGCTGGACGTGGCCCAAAATGGTGACGCGGGCCTCGAGTCCGGTCAGGTTTTCGAGCGTCGCCGCCAACTCTTCGGTTGACCGCGCCTGCGCATGATGCAACTCATCTAGTTCGATCCGCAGCCCGGTGTCATCGCCCTCGTCGTCGAGTTCGTCGATGGCAGCCCGGATCTCGTCGTGGCGCTCTCGGTCGGCGGCTGACATGGCACCCTCCGCGACTGCAACGATCGAGAAATTGGAACCTGCTGCCTTGCGTTGCAGGATCGACTCGGCGACGGATTCAACTCGATGCGGGATCTCGGGTATCAGGATGGCGTCTGCCCCACCTGCAACACCCGATCCGAGGGTGAGCCACCCGGTGTTGTGCCCCATGATTTCGGTCACCATGATCCGGTGGTGAGAGTGAGCGGTCGAGTGGAGTCGGTCAATTGCCTCGGTGGCGATCCCGAGGGCCGTATCGAAACCGAAGCTCGTGTCGGTGAGCGCCACGTCGTTGTCGATGGTCTTGGGCAGTGCGACCACGGGGATGCCCACTTTGTGGAGGCGAAGAGCGTTCTTCATCGTGCCTCCGCCGCCGAGACAAACGAGCGCCGTCATGTCGTGCTGGTCGACGACCTGTTGGATCATCGGTCGCATGTCGATCTTCGAACCGTCGCCCATGTCGACTTTGTGCACCTTGACGCGCGACGTCCCGAGCACCGTGCCACCTCGGGTGAGGATGCCCGACAGCATGTCCGACTCGAGTCGTACGTGCCGGTTCTGGATTAGGCCGGCGAATCCGTCCCGGAATCCGATGACGTGCATGTCATAGCGACGCTGGGCAGCCTTTCCGACTGCGCGGATAGCTGCATTAAGACCGGGTGAGTCGCCACCGGCTGTGAGGATCCCGATCGTCTTGGCCACGGGCCGAGATTAGGCGCCAGGACTCACCAACTGGCGAAGACGAAACCTTCCGCCAGAACTCCGTCCCCATCGGGTCCGATCCACCGGACCACGGTGTCGTCTGCGACATAGATCAGGAACTCTCCGGTGGACTCGTACCCGCCCAATCGGGCGCCTGGTGCAACTTCGAACTCGTCGACCAGTGTTCCGTCGTTCGTGAACACGAGTGCTGACTCGGCGCCTCCGTCGAGCTGACTCCGAACGACAACCAGGTCTCCCGAGGCCCTGACAGCCAGACCGGCAAGATTCCAGCCTGCGAGGACGTCGACAACTGCGCTCGCCAACTCCCCGGATTCGACGTCAAATGTGCGCAGGTAGGTACCGCTCTCGTCGCCTTCGAGCCAGTGGAGAAGTTGATGACCCGGTACCCAGCTGGCGTTGGATATCGGAAAACGCTCTAGTTCGATGGCGGAGTCTTGATCGAGATCATCGACCTGGCCCACCAGCAACTGATATCCCAGAAACGCGACGGTGAGCGAGTCGGGGGCGGGAGCAGCGGTCCAGAAGAACAGCGGCGTCGAGGCGTCTGAGAATGGATCGAGCGGCAGTTCATCTTGGGTCAGGAGATGGATCCGCCCGGCGGCAGGCTCGCAGCACTCACTGATCAGGACGTGGGACCCGTCGAAGGTGCGCCATACGGCGTCGATGACGTTCACGCATGCCGAACACTCAGCGTTCGCCAGGTCATCGGCCGTCGCAACCTGACCGAGCGATCGGATGATCTCACCGGTCGCAGTGTCGACCTCGACGGCTTCGTAGTCGGTGGTAACACCGAACCAGGACTCAGGTAGAACAGGATCCGGCTCCACGACTGTGGTCGTGGTCGTCGTGGTCGTTGTCGACGTGGTGGCCACGGTCGTCGTGGTCGTAGACGTCGGGGCGGCAGTGGTGGCAGGCGACTCGCTACCCGATGCGCAGGCGGTCAAGACGATTGCCAACAGGAGAGATTTTGTCTTCATTTCAAGCATCCTGGCATGGTGTCGACTTATCCCATCCGGCGGGGGATCGCATCGTGATAGGTCGATGTGGCAGTTGCCAGAGCAACGACGTGCTCGCCGTCCGGAGTGCGGATCTCGATATGTTCGCCGCCGAATGTGCCGAGCTTCGTCGCCGTTACGCCCGCGTCTTGAGCGAGTGACTGGATGCTTTCGGCATTGGCCGGTAAAACACCGGCGATCATCCGGTGTGGAGCCTCGGAGAAAAGGTCTCGCCAGTCACTTACTTCCAGCTCCGCACCCACCCCGGAGCGGATGCACACCTCGGCCACGGCGACGGCGAGCCCGCCGTCGGAGATGTCGTGTAACACAGGCGTCATTCCGGATCCGGCGAGCCGGATCGCCAAATCCAGTACCGCGCTGGCCACCGACGGATCTGCAGCAGTCGGCCGGCCGCCCAAGTGCCCATGCAATACCCATTCGAACGAGGACCCTGCCAGGTCGATGACATCGGGACCGAAGAGCCACAGCTCCATGTCGTCGGTGGCGGCGTCGATACGCGGTGGCCTGAGTGGGATTGGTTCCGCCTTGCCGAGCAGACCCACTACTGGAGTGGGGTGTATGTCGATCCCGTCCGTCTCGTTGTAGAAGCTGACGTTTCCGCCCACGACCGGTACGCCGAGATGCTCACACGCCGCTGAGATGCCCTCTATGCACTGGCGGAACTGCCACATGACTTCTGGCTTCTCCGGGTTGCCGAAGTTGAGGTTGTCCACCAGTGCCATCGGGTTAGCGCCGGTTACCGCCACGTTGAGAGCCGCCTCGTAGACGAGTCGCTCGCCGCCCCGGAAGGGGTCCAGCAAACAAAGGCGGCCGTTGCCGTCGGTGGACACCGCCAGGCCCTTGTCTGTTCCCTTGAGCCGGAGGAGTGTTCCATCTCCTCCCGGTCCGACGACCGTGTTCAGAAAAAGCATGTGGTCATACTGCTGATAGGCCCACTCGGCCGACGCGATCGACGGATCGTCGAGTAAGCGGAGGATCGTCAGGGCCACGTCCGGAGCCTCGCTGTGGTCCAGCACGTTGTTCCACGTCTCTTCCAGCCACTCGGGCTGGGAGATCGGCCGGTCGTAGCGAGGTGCGGATTCTGTCAGCGACGCGGCGGGAACTTCCGCGACCAACTCTCCGTCATGTCGGATTCGCAGGATGTCGCCGGAAGTGACCTTGCCCACGACCCTCGCATCGATCTCCCACCGCTCTGCAACGGACAGGACGGCTTCGACCTGTTCTGGGGCGACGAAAGCCATCATCCGTTCCTGGGACTCAGACATCAGCAACTCGGGCGCGGTCATTCCCGACTCGCGCACATGTACTGCGTCGAGATCGACGTCCATGCCCATTCCCGCCCTGGCCGCTGGCTCGGACGTTGCGCACGACAAGCCTGCCGCGCCCAGGTCCTGTACCCCGACTACGAGCCCCTTCTCATAGAGTTCCAGGCAAGCCTCGATGAGTTTCTTTTCTTCGAACGGATCGCCCACCTGCACCGACGGGCGTTTCGTGCCGGACTCCTCGTCGAATGAGGCTGAGGCAAGGACGGATGCCCCACCGATGCCATCTCTACCGGTCGGCTTGCCGAGTAACACCGCTATTGATCCTGCCTCACCCGCTGTTCCGAGGACGAGTTGTTCTCGTTTCATGACGCCCAGACACATCACGTTGACGAGTGGATTGCCCGAGTAGCAAGGGTCGAAGGCGATCTCGCCTCCCACTGTGGGCACGCCAACGGCATTGCCGTATCCGGCAATGCCTGCGACGACACCGGCGAACAGGTAGCGGTTCTTGGGTATGTCGAGTGGTCCGAAGCGGATCTGGTCCCACAACGCAATTGGTCGGGCGCCCATCGTGAAGACGTCTCGCAGGATTCCTCCGACACCCGTGGCCGCCCCTTGGTAGGGCTCCACGAATGAAGGGTGGTTGTGACTCTCGATACGCAGGGCTGCAAGCCATCCATCTCCGAGATCGACGACTCCGGCGTTTTCTCCTGGCCCCACAACGACCCACGGTGCCTCGGAGGGGAACCTGCTCAGGTGATTGCGGGACGACTTGTAGGAACAGTGCTCGGACCACATGACCGAGTACATCGCCAGTTCCGCCGGTCGCGGGTCGCGCCCAAGAATGGCGAGCAATGAGTCGTACTCGGCATCGGTCATGCCGAGCGCCCGGTGGACCGCCTCTTCAGACATTTGCCGACACTGACCCGAGGAATCCCTCCAACAACACGCGCCCGTCCTCGGATCCGAGGAGAGCCTCGGTCGCCCTCTCGGGATGCGGCATGATCCCGACGACATTGCCCGCGCTGTTCGCCACCGCTGCTGCCTGATGCTGGGAACCGTTCGGATCGTCGGTGTACCGGATGACGTGGCGGCCCGTTTCGGAGGGGTCGACCCAGTTGCCTTCGTAGGAGTTGAGCGGGATGCGGAGCCTCTGGCCAACTGTGGCGGCGGCGGTCAGGACCGTGTTGGTGTCGATCACCTCGACCTCAACCATCCTGCAGATGAATGCCAGATCCCGATTGGCGATCAATGCCCCGGACAGCAATCCCGCCTCGCACAGGATCTGGAACCCGTTGCAAATGCCGAGAACGGGGGCACCGCTTTCGGCCATCGCTTTTACGGTCTCCATGACTGGCGAGAAGCGGGCAATGGCACCGGTGCGGAGGGCATCTCCATGAGCGAATCCGCCGGGAAGGACGACGGCATCGATTCCCGCCAAATCCGTTTCCCGGTGCCACACAATTTCGGCGTCGGCGCCGAGAAGCTGGAGAGCGTGTACGACGTCGTGCTCGCAGTTCGATCCGGGGAAGACCACTACTCCAACGGTCAAGGGTGCACCACGATCTCGTAGTCCTCGAGTACCGGGTTGGTAAGTAGCTGCTCGCACATCGCCGCCACTCGATCACGAACGGCATCCGGATCGTCTTCGCCTTCGACCTCCATGTAGATGGTTCGGTCGATCCTCAAAGACCGCACGCCCTCATGCCCCAGGTCGGCGAGGGCACGAGCGACGGTTGCGCCATGGGGATCGGCTATCACTGGTCGCCGACGGATGCTCACTGTGACCTTCATGCGCCTGCCTTTTCCAAATATTCGTCGAATGACTGTTCGGTCAATCGTTCGAATGCCTCAACGTATCGACCTCGCGTTCCCATGATCACGTCATCGGGCAACTGTGGGGCTGGTGGGGTGTGATCCCATCCTGACCCATCGAGCCAGTCCCGCACGAACTGCTTGTCGTAGCTCGGAATGACATCTCCCGGCGCCCATGCGTCGGATGGCCAGTACCGGGAAGAGTCAGGCGTGAGAACCTCGTCGATGAGGGTCAGGGTCCCGTCAACCCAGCCAAACTCGAACTTGGTGTCGGCCAGGATCACGCCCCGTGCGGAGGCGTACTCCGCTGCAGCCAAGTAGAGGTCGATGGATCTGAATCGCAGCGTCTCGTAGGTGGCGTTGCCCAAGGCAGAGCGGGCTTGGGCCTCGGTGACGTTCTCGTCATGTCCGGTGGCCGCTTTGGTCGCGGGCGTGAAGATCGGTTCCGGCAGCTTGTCGGCCTGGCGGAGCCCGCCGGGGAGCCCTTCGGTACTCGGGCCGCCGCCCGAGGTGTACTCGCGCCAGGCAGAGCCGTACAAAAATCCCCGAACGACGCACTCGATCCCGATCACCTCGGCTCGCCTGACGATCATCGATCGTGCCGCCAAGTAGTCACGATCTTCCGCTGCCAGGTCGAGGCCCGAAAGGTCGGTGGTGACCAAATGGTTGGGGGTGTCGAGCAATCCGAAGAACAGGAGCGACAGGCCGGTCAGCACCCTGCCTTTGTCAGGAATGTCGGTCCCCAGGATGACGTCGTAGGCAGAGATCCGATCCGTCGCGACGAAAAGGAGGTGGTCGGCGTCGACTTCGTAGATCTCGCGGACTTTGCCGGAGGCGACGTGGGGAAGTGCCAGCACGTTTCGGCAGGCTAGCCGTTCGCGATGGCTGGCCTGGCTGCCGGTCAGCGACCCGACAGTTCCCGGATCCAGGGTGCGCCGGTCGGTGCATTAGAAGGAATAGAGATCGAGAAACAAGATCCACCGAGGAGTTCGGAAGACCGAAATGTGGCACTACCACCGTGAGCGGCCGCCACAGCCCTGACGATCGCCAGGCCGATCCCGAGACCCGGGTGGGTCGAGTCGAGTCGGCGGGCACCTCGGTCGAACTGGTTCCAGATGGAACTCAGGTGCCTTGTCGGTATCCCGGGGCCTTCGTCGTGAACCTCTATATCGAGCGTTCCGCCTCTCACCCTCGCCCGCACATGTACGCGGCCCTTGCCGTACTGCTCGGCGTTGGCCACCAGGTGAATTATCGCTTGCTCCAACCGATCTGCGTCGACCCAGAGCGAGTGGTCATCGAGGTCCACACTCAGCCTGGCGCGGTCGCAATCGGAGGTCGCGGTGGAGATGATGTCGGCCAGCGATGCCTCTCCGGAACGGATCATCATCTTTGCGCCGCCATCGCGGGCAAGAGTGATGAGGTCTGTGACCGTGCGCGACATGTGTCGGGCTTGATCCGAGATCTCCCGCATCATTGACGCCTTCTCCCTCTCGCTAAAGCCCTCGGGATCCTCCTGGAGAACCTGGAGGAACCCGACGATGGCGGTGAGAGGCGTACGCAGCTCGTGGGAGACAGACGCGATGAGGTCCTTGCGCTGTCGTTCCACCCGAACCCTGCTGTGGCGTATGGCCACCCATTGGCGGATGATGATGAGCACGCCGACGGTCAGGATGGCGTAGAGAACAACGCGCTCGGATGTGATGTCTCGAGCACGAATTCCAGTGGTCTCTATTTGTTGGAAGATGTTGTCGACGCGAAACACATGGATCGGGATCAGCGCGCCGGCCAGCAGGTAGGGCCAAACGATCGCCCACAGCGGAACCTCGCGCTCCGGGAACTCGCGACGGACCGCGGGTCGGTCGACGAAGGTGGCTGCCAGAACCAGGAACGCGGCGGCGATCATGAACAGGCCGAACTGTGGTTCGGTTTCCTGGAAGGTGGCGGCGACGATGCCACCACGCAAGTAGGTGATGTCGCCGGCGACCTGGGCCATTACTCCGGCAGCGACGAGCAGTATCCGCAGGTCGAACCGGTAGCGGCTGCGCCGTAATGCCACTAGGCACAGGCCGACGATGATGGCCACATCCAGGACTGGGTACAGGGCCAGCCCTGCGCGCTCCCAACCCGAAACAGCGATATGGGTCAGATCGCCGAGCACCACTTCCCAAATAATGGCCGTCGTGGCCACGCCAGCCACGGCCATGTCGAGCATCGTCAGCCCCCACGGCGGTCCCTCATCGTGGACCCGGGCGAGCAACCCGAGCGACACTACGACAAGGGCATAGACCACCACGAACAGGACGTCGATCGGTCCGAACACGGGCGGATCGGTTGACAGCATCGCTAGGAACACGATCAACCCGCCCGAGGCCAGCATCAGCGCGATCGAGAGCAGCTGCCACGGTCGTCGCTCGAGGACCGGAAGGGTCGCAGAGCGGCGAAACATCAGAACCCCGGCCGTCCCGTAACCGAGAATCATCCCGATGCTGCCAGCGATCTCGGCAAACGAGCGGTCTGTCACAGTCACGACGATCGCTCCGACGGCAAGCAGGATGGCGAACACGATCGGGGTGCGCACGCGCCGGTCGGATAGCCCGGGAGAGGAATAGGTCACCTGTGTTCATCGGCCCGTCGGGGGACGACTTTGAGGAGATTCGGCTAGCTGCGGTCAGGATCCCACGCGGTCGACGAACTCGGTGATGCGGCGGACAAACTCGTCGCGCTGATGCAGGTCGTATTGATCCCAGGTGGCCATCGTTCTCGGGTCGACCCGATCAACGATCATCCGACCGTCAAGATGGTCGATTTCGTGTTGGAAAGTGCCGGCGGTCAGGCCCCTGACCAGCTCTGTGTGCTCGACACCGAGACGATCCAGGTAGGTCACCTCGATGTTCACGCTGCGCGGCAGGTCCCCTCGCAAAGGAACCGAAAGGCAGCCCTCATTGATGGTCACTGTCTCGTCGTCTATCGGGCGCCATGTGGGGTTGACGATGACCGTCAGCGGAATCGGAGGTTTGTACGGATAGCGCGGGTTCTTGGTCACCTCGATTGTGGCGATTCGGGAGGCTGCGTAGACCTGATTCGCGGCAATACCTGCTCCGCCGGCGTCCCGCATCGTGTCGATCATGTCATCGATCAACTGTTGGACCGCATCGGTCGCCAACTCGGATCTGGTGACTTCGATGGTGGGAGCACGAAGCACTGGGTGGCCAATCGGTGCGATCGGCCGGATCGCCACGTCAGCCCTCCGCCATCGGGATGCGAACACCCCGTTCGTTAGCAACCGTCGTTGCTTCGTCGTATCCGGCGTCGACATGGCGGATCACGCCCATCCCAGGGTCGTTGATCAGGACCCGCTCGAGTTTTTCGGCTGCCAGCTCGGTTCCGTCCGCCAGGCTCACCTGGCCAGCGTGGATCGACCTTCCGATACCGACTCCGCCCCCATGATGGATGCTCACCCAAGTCGCGCCCGATGCCGTATTGATCAACCCGTTGAGCAGCGGCCAGTCGGCGATAGCGTCCGAGCCGTCAGCCATATCTTCGGTTTCCCTATAGGGGGATGCCACCGAGCCCGAGTCGAGGTGATCTCGCCCTATGACGATCGGAGCCGACACCTCGCCTCGCCTCACCATCTCGTTGAATCGGAGCCCGAGACGGTGCCGCTCTCCATATCCCAGCCAGCAGATGCGGGCGGGTAGGCCCTGGAAGGCGACTCGTTCGCCTGCCAGTTGGATCCACCGATGGAGTGCCTCGTCGTTGGGGAATTCCTCGAGGACCGCTTGATCGGTGGCAGCAATATCGGCGGGATCGCCGGAGAGCGCCACCCATCGGAACGGGCCCTTACCTTCACAGAACAGCGGGCGAATGTACGCGGGCAGGAAACCGGGATAGTCGAAAGCTCTGTCGTAGCCGCCGAGCTGTGCTTCGGCTCGCAGACTGTTGCCATAGTCGAAGACCTCGGCCCCAACGTCCATGAAGCCAACCATCGCCTCGACGTGGCTGACCATCGACGCCCGCGACCGACGTACGTACTCGTCCGGCTCGGTTGCGGCCAGGCGCGCGGCGGCCTCCGGCGTCAGGTCAGCCGGGATGTAGCTGAGCGGGTCGTGGGCTGAGGTCTGGTCCGTGACTATGTCGGCTTCGAAGCCCTCGGCCAGCAAACGGGGCAGGACCTGGGCGGCGTTGCCTACCAGACCAACCGACAGCGGGCGTCTGTCCCTCTTGGCTGAAAGGCACAACTCGACGGCGTGGGTGTGGTCGTCGGCGACGAGGTCTAGATAGCGGGTTTCGACTCGACGTTGAGCCCGCCACGGGTCGACCTCCACGCAGAGAGCTACTCCGCCGTTCATGGTGACGGCGAGAGGCTGCGCACCGCCCATTCCTCCCAAGCCTGCGGTGACGGTGATGGTTCCAGCGAGGGTTCCGGCGAACCGCTTGCGGGCGATGGCTGCGAAGCACTCGTAGGTGCCCTGCAGAATGCCCTGTGTGCCGATGTAGATCCATGATCCGGCGGTCATCTGACCGTACATCGTGAGCCCCAGGTGCTCGAGGCGTCGGAACTCGTCCCAGGTGGCCCATTCGGGAACAAGGTTCGAGTTGGCGATTAGGACTCTTGGCGCCCACTCATGGGTCCGCATCACCCCTACCGGCTTGCCCGACTGGACCAGCATCGTCTCGTCGTCTGCCAGGGTCGTGAGAGTGCGGAGCATCGCGTCGAGTGCTTCCCAGCTGCGCGCCGCCCGACCGGTTCCTCCATACACGACCAGGTCGTCTGGCCTTTCTGCCACGTCGGGATCCAGATTGTTCTGCAACATCCGGTACGCAGCCTCCTGCGGCCATGATCGGCAAGTCAGATCCGAACCGCGCGGGGCCGTGATAGTGCGTGGAGTCATGAGGTTCCTTTTGGTAGGGAGACGACTTCGCCGCCGACGATCGTGATGGAGGTGAGAGCCACGCCCGGCTGATAGATCAGGTGACTGTGGCTGGGTGCATCGAGGAGGTGCAGGTCGGCCCTTGCTCCAACTCGAATCTGACCGATATCGGAACGTCGGAGCGCGGCTGCGCCACCCGCGGTGGCGCCCCACACGGCCTCGGCGGCTGTCATTCCCATCTCGCGCACAGCGAGAGCGAGGCAGAACGCGATCGATGTCGTGTTCGACGATCCCGGATTGCAGTTCGAGGCGATGGCCACCGTCGCTCCTGCATCGAGTAGTCGGCGAGCATCCGGATAGGGCTGTTTGGTTGAGAAGTCGGCAGCGGGGAGAAGGGTCGCGACGGTGCTCGATGAGGCGAGGAGTTCGACGTCATCGTCGGTCAGGTGTGTGCAGTGATCCGCCGAGGCAGCCCCCACTTCTACTGCGAGTCGGACCCCTGGCCCCGGGCCCAATTGATTGGCGTGGACCCGCGGAACGAGGCCGGCCTGTTGTCCGGCCATCAGCACCGCGCGTGACTGGTCCTCGTCGAAGGCTTCCACCTCGCAGAAGACATCTATCCATCGCGCATGGGGCGCGCAAGCTTCGAGCATCGAACCCACGACCAACGCGGTGTACTCGTCGGCGGAGAATCCTTCCGGTACGACATGGGCGCCAAGAAAAGTGACGTCGTCTGTCACCTCGTTTGCCACTTGTAACAGGCGGAGCTCTGACTCGGTGGTGAGGCCGTAACCGGACTTGACCTCCATATGGGTCGTGCCTCCCGAGTGACCCTGGCGGATGCGGCGGAGCACCAACTGGCGGAGAACGTCATCCGAGGCATCTCGCGTGGCGGCCACCGTGCTTGTAATACCTGCGGCTCGATAGGGCTCGCCCGCCATGCGGGCTGTGAACTCGGCGGATCGGTCGCCGGCGAAAACGAGATGAGTGTGAGAGTCGACAAATCCGGGGAGTAGAGCGGCTCCGTCTGCGTCGATCCGCCTGTCCGCGTCCAGCGTTCCTGCGAGGCCGACGGCGATAATGCGGCCGTTCTCGAACACCACAGCCGCGTCGTTGACGATGCCCAGAAGTCCGCTGTGCTCGGGATCGTTCGTGACGAGCTCGCCGATCCGATCTATGACCACGCTCATGTGAACAGTCTCGGCAAGAGATCGGAAAACTCCCGGCCGACGTCGCCTGCCGTGTATCGCCCGTCTGCCACCCGGTCGACGCCGTCGATCATCACGGCAGTGATGTCCGCGGGGCTACCGGCATGGATCACGGTGGGCAGCATTGTCTGTAAAGACGATCCTGCCAGCCTGACCGAGTCGAGGTCGACTGTGACAAGGTCTGCCCGGTTTCCCGGCCGGATCGAGCCGGCGTCGGGCCATCCGAGCGAAGAGTGATCTGTGAGGGCGGCCAGCTGTTCCTGCACTGTGAACCGCCCCCGCTGCATCGTGGCGATCCGCTCGTGGAGCTCAAGGCTCCTTGCCTCGTCGAACGCATCGATCGTCGCGTTCGAGTCGCTTCCCAGACTCAACATCACTCCGTTGTCGAGTAGCGCGCGACTGTCGCCTACCCCGTCTGCAAGGTCGCGTTCGGTGGTCGGACAAACGCACACGGTCGACTCAGACTGTCCGAGCAGTGATCGGTCTCCCTGCGTCAAGTGGGTGGCGTGTACGGCTGTGAATCCAGGCCTTAGTGCACCTGAGCGTGAGAAGATCTCTGTCGGAGTGGCACCGTAGGCGGCGAGGCAGTCGTCGTTCTCTTTGGGTTGTTCGGAGACGTGGGCGTGGAGCGGACCGACTGAGACATGTTCGGCCATTTCCGCGATCTCGTCCGGAGTGCAGGCGCGAACCGAGTGAATGGCCGCGCCGATCACGGCCCCTTCCGTCGGTCGCAGGTGCGATGTCCGTTCGATCCAGCCCTCCACCGTCGAGTCACCGAATCGCCGTTGGATGACGTCAAGTTCTCGCCCGATGCCGCCGTGGAGATAGCAGGTGTCCAACAAGGTGACCCGGATGCCGGCGTCCCGAGCTGCCGCGAGGATGCTCAGTCCCATCTCGTTCGGATCTTCGTACGGGCGCCCTGCCGGTCCGTGATGGAGGTAATGGAACTCGGCCACTGTCGTGTAACCGGCCATCACCATCTCCGAGAATGTGGCTCGGGCTAGGCGAAAGTAGGCGGCAGGGTCGAGACGGGCGGCGAGCCGGTACATCTTTTCTCGCCACGTCCAGAAGTCCCCGCCCTCCGCGTGGGTCCTGCCGCGTAGCGCTCGGTGGAATGCGTGGCTGTGGGCATTGGCAAACCCTGGAAAGCTCAGCCCGTGTTTTCGCTCGATGCCCCCGGGCGAGACACCTGCCTCGACCGAGACAAACCGCCCGTCTTCGATCGCCAGCAAGACGGATTCATCCGGAGAGTCGCCTTCCAGCCAGGCGTATTCGCACCAGATCTGCCGGGTCATGAAAGGTCGATGCCCGCCTCCCTCACGGCAGTCGTGAGCCGTTCGTCCCGCAGCACGTTGACTGCGGCTTCCAACTCGGGCGCAAGCCAACGGTCAGGACCAGGACCGGGCACGACTGTCCGCAAAGCGTCACGCGCCGCTCCGGTCCCGGGCGCCGGGGTGAGCGGTGCTCGGAGATCGAGCGCCCGGGCTCCACACACAATCTCAATCGCCAGGATGGCGCGAAGGTTGTCGACCGCAGTGCGAAGCTTGCGACAGGCGGACCACCCGAGAGATACGTGATCCTCCTGGAGGGCGCTCGTTGGAATCGAGTCCACAGACGCAGGTGTGGCGAGCCGGCGGTTCTCGGCTGTCATTGCGGCCTGGGTGTAGTGGGCGATCATCATCCCCGAGTTGACCCCGGCGTCTTCGGTGAGAAACGCCGGAAGCCCGTGGGACCGGTTGGTGTCCATCATCCGATCGGTTCGCCGCTCTGAGAGGGCACCGAGGTCCGCAATTGCGACCGCTAGATAGTCGGCGGCGTGGGCCAGGGGCGCGCCGTGGAAGTTTCCGCATGACTCGACGCGTCCGTCCGGAAGAATCATCGGGTTGTCGATCGCGGAGTCCAATTCGATGGCGGCGATTCGGTTGGCAAAGCCGACGATGTCGCGTACCGAGCCATGCACTTGGGGTGTGCAGCGCAACGAGTAGGCGTCCTGGACCCGGTCGTCGCCTTGTCTGTGAGAAGCGACGATTTCAGACCCGGCTAGAAGTCCCATCAGGTTTGCTGCACTGACCGCCTGGCCGACCTGGGGTCGAAGTTCTTGCAGATCGGCGGCGAAAGGACGGTCTGTTCCCAGCAGCCCTTCCACGGTGATGGCGGCGGCGATGTCTGCGACCCGCAAGAGGTTCTCGATGTCGGCCAGGGCGAGGACGAGCATTCCCAGCATCCCGTCCGTCCCATTGATGAGGGCCAACCCTTCCTTAGCCGTCAATTCCAACGGCTCCCGGCCCGCCCGCCGCATTGCTTCGGTCCCGCTGATCACGGATTCCGCTGCATCCGTTGCCGATCCTTCTCCTATGAGCACAAGCGCGCACGCAGATAACGGAGCCAGGTCGCCGGAAGCGCCCAGTGACCCGAACTCGGGCACTACCGGTGTGACTCCGGCGTTCAAGAGGTCGATCATCGCTTCGGCCACCAGCGGCCGGGCGCCGGAGTAGCCCATCGCCAGGGTTCGTGCTCGGAGAAGCATCATCGCCCGGACCACTTCGCGCTCCACCGGCCGGCCGATCCCGGCGGCGTGGGATCGCACGATCGCTCGTTGCAGTTCGGCCCGGCGGTCGGTGGGGATGGAGGTGTTCGCTAGGGATCCGAATCCCGTCGAAACCCCGTAGGCGGGACTCGCCCCTGCTGCCAGGTCTGTGACAGTCGCTGCTGCGCGATCCATCGCCGCTACGGCGTCTGAACCCAGCCGAACGCGCTTGTCAAGGCGAGCGACCTCGACGACATCGGCGGGCGTCAGGCCCCGGCCGTTGAGTTCCAAGAGTGTCATGTCGTCCGCAAAGTAACGCATCGCCTGGGCGCTTTAGGCCCTTAGAAGAGTGGTCAGTTTCACTCGGGCCGGGGAATGTTTGTCGCAGACGAGGACCATTTCGTCATCGGAGCGGTAATAGGCAACGGCGGCAGCGCCGCATGGGAGGGGATCTTCGAGAGGCGAGATCACGTCGTCAGTGTGAACACAGATTTGGCGTGTGGCGGTCCGGATCGACTTCGCAGCGGGGGCCGCAGATTCGAGCAGGTTGTTTGCCTCGATCGCAGCCTGGCTGACTGGATCGTCGAAGTCGTAGACGAAACGGGGTGATGCGCCGGCCCAGGCGGACGCCCACTCGGTGAGTGCCAGAGATATCCGGGTCTCGCTCCAGGCAGGGGCGTGGATGATCACCGAATCCGGGTTCTCCGAGCGCACTCGCCGCAGCTCTTCCCACTGCTCGGTCCCAGGGCCCATTCCAAGCGGCACTGCCACACCGGCAGGCTCGAACCCGGTCTGTTGGACGCTGACGGCTAGGACCATTCGATCCCAGCCGAGTTTCACCAAGCTGGGATCTTCGGCATCGAAGACCACCAAGCCACCGTCTTCGAGAAGGTGGCCGGTCGTTCCGTCAAGGGGTTCGATCGAGAGCAGCCAGGTGTCGACTCCGTCACTGTCCCTGATCCGGACATCCACCCGATCACGAAAAGCCTCGTTGTCGTCCCGATCGGGCCAGCTCAAGTCGGCCTGGAACCAGAACACGTCGTCGTAACCCTCGATTAGTGCCGCTATTTCGTCGTCGTAGCCGAGCGGGTCACTGTCGACCGATGCCACCGCTTCGGGTTCTTCGATCAGTGATTCGACGGCCGCTCGCTCGTCCGGAGTTGGCGCCCTTCCCGCGAACTCGATTGCGGATCCGAGGAAGATCTCGCACCACAACGCCAGGGCCTTAGAAACGGACTCCAGCTGCCAAGCAATATCCAAGTGGTAGGTCCCACCCGAATCTGCGGCCTTTTGAAGCGAGTACGCGTCGCCGCTTCCCGGTGCGTTGCCTGCCTCGATCGCCAGCGAATGAAGGATGGCCCCTGACGGGTCTGACACCGTGTGGATCTCGCTGACGGCCGGAAGAAATACTGTTTCAGGGTCGTCCCAATCGGTGAGCATCGCCCAACCCTCCTGGTGTCGGAACCGTCTGAACCGTCTTCCCGCAGGGTCAACGGGGATCGGCTCGAACGACCATCCCCAGGTCACTGTTCCGTCGGAAGTGTGGACGTAAATATCCGCCGGGCCAGCGACGAAGTCTTCTGTCTGCCGGGACGGTGTGAACCATTCGACCTGTGCGCGCCCGGCTAGGACATCTGCGATATATGTGGGGTCGAACATCCGACTGAGTGTGCCACGCCTACGGCTAGTGGTGCGATCAGGCGGCGATCAGTCTGACAAGCATCACTGCGCCCGTCGCGAGCCGTACTTTGAGGTTTCTGGGGCCGGTACCATGAGGAATACCCATGTCGGGTGATTCCTCCGCTCCGTTCCGGAACGTCGCGCTTATCGCGCATGTCGATCACGGGAAGACCACGCTCGTCGACGCAATGCTGCAGTCGGCTGGCGTATTTGCCGCGCACGAGACTCTCGTTGACCGGGTGATGGATTCGAACGATCAGGAACGTGAGCGGGGCATCACCATCCTCGCCAAAGCTGCCTCCATCCATTGGAAGGGCGTGAAGATCAACCTCGTCGACACGCCCGGTCACGCCGACTTCGGTGGTGAAGTGGAGCGAGCTCTCACCCTCGTCGACGGCGTCCTTTTGTTGGTGGACGCCGCCGAGGGTCCGATGCCCCAAACCCGTTATGTGCTCTCCAAGGCAATTGCCTTGGACATCCCTGCGGTTGTCGTCGTCAACAAGGTCGACCGAGCCGACGCGCGCGCCGAGGCGGTCGTCGACGAGATCTATGAGTTGTTCTTCGACCTCGAAGTTCCCGAAGAACATGTCGACTTCCCGGTGTTCAGTGTCATCGCCCGCGAGGGAAGGGCAATGGCGGGAATAGGAATGCCACCCGAGGACGCCGATCTCAGTGTTCTTCTGGACGCCATCATCGAGACCGTTCCGCCCCCCTCAGGGGATCCGACTGCTCCGCTCCAGGCGCTTGTGTCGAACCTTGACGCCTCTGACTACCTCGGCCGCCTCGCTATTGGCAGGGTGGTGCAGGGAACCATGACCGTTGGGTCGATGGTCGCCCTCTGTCATGCCGGAGAGGATGAACCACCTGTCAAAAGGCGCCTTGCCCACCTACTGGCCTTCTCAGGCCTCGGCCGCCAAGAGACCGAGAGCCTCCCGGCAGGCGATTTGTTCATAGTGGGTGGGTTCCCAGAGGTCGAGATCGGCGACACGATCGCTGATCCCACCAACCCCGTGCCGCTGCCTCGGATCACAGTGGACGAGCCCGTCCTCCGCATGACCTTTGGGGTCAACACCTCGCCTTTGGCGGGAAAGGACGGGACCAAGCTCACTTCGCGACAAATCAAGGAACGCTTGGAGCGAGAGGTTCTGGGCAACGTGTCCATTCGCATTGGACCTACCAGCTCGCCGGAAGTCATCGAGGTCGCGGGACGCGGTGAACTTCAGTTGGCTGTCCTGATCGAGTCGATGCGACGAGAGGGTTTCGAGCTTCAGGTCAGTAGACCCGAGGTCGTCTTGCGCGAGATCGACGGCAAGCCCCAGGAGCCGGTCGAGAGGGCCGTTATCGATGTTCCCGACGAGTACGTCGGCACCATCAGCCAGGCAGTCTCTCCCCGCAAAGGACATGTCACCGATCTGCGACCAGGCGACAGGGGCCGGACCATCGTCACGCTCGTGGCTCCCGCTCGCGGGCTGTTGGGTTTCAGGTCGCTCATGATGACCGCCACCAGAGGCACAGCCCTCGTGCACCAGCACCACGACGGGTGGATGCCCTGGGCAGGTGAGTTGCCGCATAGAAGTGGCGGAGCGATGGTTTCTGACAGGCGGGGGGAGTCCACGGCCTTCGCCTTAGACAATCTCCAGAAGCGTGGGGAGCTCTTTGTCGGGCCGGGTGAAAGCGTTTATGAGGGGATGATTATCGGTGAGTGCTCCCGACCCCATGAGCTGACCGCCAATCCTGCGAAGGGCAAACAGCTGACAAACGTGCGAGCCGCTTCATCGGACGAAGCGATCAAACTTGTACCCCCGCGTCGACACACGTTGGAGTCTGCAATCGAGTGGATTGCCGATGACGAGCTTGTCGAAGTGACCCCGAAGCAGATTCGCGTGCGCAAACGACACCTGACCGAGAGCGACCGCAAGTTGGCCGCCAAACGATAAGAGCCATCTTCGGGTGGCGGGTTTGGTCGTGACGATCTAGATTGCACGCCGTCAGGATGCAGAGACGGTGGCTTCGCTCGACGAGTTCCGCTTTGGCCGGACAAGGCAACGATCTGAGGAGATCCAGTGAAGCTATACGTGGGCAACTTGCCCTTCACCACATCGTCGGAGGACCT
>JBGTKD010000155.1:0-6154 GCA_041744795.1 Acidimicrobiia bacterium | reverse complement strand
GGCATGAGCGCACGGCTCGACAAACCGGACGATCACGGTCGTTTCGGCGAGTTCGGAGGCTCTTTCGCGCCCGAGACCTTGATGCCCGCCCTTCGCGACCTCGACGTCGCTTTTCGCGACGCGTGGTCCGATCCGGTCTTCATCGAGGAGTACCGCACTGTCTTGCGAGACTTCGTCGGCCGACCGACCCCGCTGCACGAAGCGCCGAGACTGTCCGAGCGGCTTGGCGTGCGGGTGGTCCTCAAGCGGGAGGACCTGGCACACACGGGGGCGCACAAGATCAACAACGCCATCGGCCAGGGCCTCCTCGCCAAGCGGATGGGCAAGCCGCGGGTCCTCGCCGAAACCGGTGCGGGCCAGCACGGAGTGGCGACTGCCACGGCGGCAGCCTTCCTCGGTCTTGAGTGCGACGTCTTCATGGGCACCGTTGACATCGAACGCCAGCATCTGAACGTCATCCGTATGGAGATCCTCGGCACGAACGTGATCCCCGTCTCTTCCGGCGCCGGGACGCTCAAAGACGCCGTGAGCGAAGCGATGCGCAACTGGGTGGCCACGGTTGAGAACTCCCACTACATCATCGGTTCGGTCGTCGGACCTCATCCTTTCCCGTGGATGGTGCGCGAGTTCCAAAAGATCATCGGCGAGGAGGTCCTCGCCCAGATGGAAGGCGACCTGCCCGACGTGGCTGTCGCCTGCGTTGGTGGTGGGTCGAACGCGATGGGGCTGTTCTATCCGCTGGCGGACCTCGGCATCGACCTGGTCGGTGTCGAAGCGGCTGGTCACGGGATCGAGTCCGGAAAGCACGGAGCCTCTATCGGCGCCGGCTCGCCGGGAGTCCTTCATGGCAGCCGCACGTTCATGCTCCAAGACGACGACGGCCAGGTGCTGGAGGCACATTCGATTTCGGCTGGCCTCGACTACCCGGGCGTCGGACCGGAACACTCCTATTTCCACTCACTCGGTGTCGCCCGCTACGTGTCGGTCACCGACGGGGAGGCTCTCACCGGCGTCGACCTTCTCGCCCGAACCGAGGGGATCATCCCTGCGCTCGAGTCGGCCCACGCAGTGGCCTGGATCGAACGCGAGGCCGCATCCCTGGCGGGCAAGACGGTGCTCTTGAACGTCTCGGGTCGGGGCGACAAAGACGTCGAACAGATCGCCTCCCACCGCAAGGTCAACTGATGGGTGCCGACCGTCTGCGTGCCATGTTCGCCAAGACCCGAGCCGAAGGTAGGGCGGCGTTCCTCCCATACCTGACCGCCGGACTTCCGACCCCGGCCGCTTCTCTTGCCCTCTTCGAGGCGATGGCCCATGCCGGAGCGGACGGCTTCGAAGTGGGAATCCCCTATTCGGACCCTCTCATGGACGGTCCGATAATCCAGCAGGGGAGCGAACGCGCCCTGGAAGCGGGTACCACGATGGACGTGGCCCTCGGGCTGGTGCGGGACATCGTGGCGTCGACGGGGACCCCGAGCTTGGCGATGACCTACGCCAATCCGGTTTTCCGCCGCGGCGTTGACACTTTCTGTGAGGCGCTAGCCAACGCAGGTGCCGACGGGATCATCGTGCCCGATCTCCCGGTCGACGAGGCCGGACCTGTCTTGAAGGCAGCCAAACGCCACGGTCTGGGCACCGTGCTCTTCGTCGCCCCCACTTCCGATGACTCCCGGATCCGGGCGGTGGCTGCCGCCGACCCGGTGTTCATTTATGCGGTCGCCGAGATGGGAGTGACGGGGGAGAGGGGCGAGGCGAGTTCCCATGTCGTGTCTCTCGCCAAGCGAATCCGTGCTGTCACAACCGCGCCCATCGTCTTCGGAGTCGGAATTTCGACCCCCGATCAGGCCCGCACCGCGGCCGAGGTGGGCGACGGGATCATCGTGGGGACCGCCCTGGTGCGCAGAGTCCTCGAGTCCCCATCAGATGCGGCGGAGAGCCTGGCATCGGCGGTGGGCGAAATCGCCGCTGCCTTGCGAGGTTGAACCCCGCTGAGCGCCCCACCATTAGGCAACGGCCACCGTGTTTGTGACCGTTCATCTCAGCCAGGGAGTGGGGAGTGGGGGATGCGGCAAAGATGAGCTCGGTCCGGTGGCCGTCGCGTTTTGACCCTACCAAGCCGAGATCGATTGCCCGTGGATTGTGCCTCAGCGGTCGAGGAATCTGTCGATCACGCTCCGACGGGTCAGTTCGTCAGAGTTGGACTACGGGACAGGTCAGGGTGCGGCTAATTCCGCCGACCGCTTGGACCTTGTTGAGCACTAGCTTGCCAAGCCCGTCGACGTCGTCCGCCTCGATCCGAATGATCAGGTCGTAGGGTCCGGTGAGGACATGGACGACGCTCACCCCGGGGATCTGGGCCAACTCGCCCGCAACTCGGGAAGGTTTGCCGATTTCGGCTTCGATCAGAACGTAGGCCTCAGCCACTTTCGTCTCCCTTTCCTTCGAAACGTACCCGTCGAAGAGACGACGTGACGAGGGCCGACCGAGCAGCTCGGGTCGAGCACCAAAGTGTCGGGGGAGGTGGAGGCGCTCCCGCGTTGTCTGTGCCGGAGGTGGGACTCGAACCCACACGCCCGTGAGGGCAATGGATTTTGAATCCATCGCGACTGCCAGTTCCGCCACTCCGGCCGACGCAGGACTTTAGGTGATAGTCACGGTCCTAGAAAGCCGCCGGGACCTACGATGCCGCCCATGGTGGTCAAGATCGCCCGCAAGGTCTTCCTGATCAACGACAAGATCCAGGAACTGACAACCGAACGGGACCAGGTGCGTGAGGAGCTCGAGTTCCACTGGCACATCAACGACGACGCCCAGCGCGACGCGGCGGTCTACGGCGCCAACGAGGACCGGCTCGAAGCGTCGTCCACTGCCGCCGACGTGAAGCGTTTCGAACGGCGCATCCGGGAGATCGACAAGACCCTGGCCAAGCTCGAAGCCAAACGGAAGTCCCTCCTCGCCAAGCTCGACTGAGAGCGCGGTACCGTCACGCCCGATGCCAACCCTCGTCCTCATCGACGGTCATTCGATCGCCTACCGCGCCTTCTTCGCTCTCCCCGAGGAGCTGGCAACCACCTCCGGTCAGGTCACGAACGCCGCCTATGGCTTCGTCCGCATGCTCATCCGTTTGCTCGCCGATTATCACCCTGAGGCGATCGCGGTGGCTTGGGATGTCTCCCGCCAGACGTTCCGTTCCGAGCAGTACCCGAAATACAAGGCGAACCGCTCGGCCACGCCCGATGCCTTCAAGTCCCAGCTTCCCCTGATCCGCGACGTCCTCGATTCCCTTGGTGTGCACCAGATCCAGTTGGAGGGATTCGAAGCCGACGACGTGATTGCCACGGTCTCCCAACGCGCATCCCAGGACGGTTGGCGGGTGCTGGCCGTCACCGGGGACCGGGACGCTTTCCAACTCATCGACGATGACGTCAACGTCGTCTACACCCGTCGGGGCATCACCGACGTGGTGATGGCCGATGCCGCCTGGGTCGAGGAGCGCTATGGCATCACCCCAGCCCAGTACGTCGAGTACGCAGCCCTCCGCGGCGACACATCCGACAACCTTCCTGGGGTCCCCGGTGTCGGTGAGAAAACCGCCGCCAAGCTCATCTCTTCCTACGGCGGACTGGAAGGCATCTATGACCACCTTGACGAACAGACGCCCAAGCTGCGCGAGAACCTGGAGGCCAACCGCGAGCAGGCGTTCTTGAACCGGAGTCTCATGACGCTCGTCCGCGACCTCGCCCTGGATGTCGAACCTTCCGAACTGGCACGGGGGGAATGGGATCAGCCGAAGGCGCGGGACCTGTTCACCAGTCTGGAGTTCCATTCGCTGTGGGAGGACCTGCTCAAAGTCCAGCCGGGAGCGATCGCCCGTGACGTCGAAGTTCTCGACACCGAAGGCCGTGTTGCGACCGAAGCCGACCTGGCCCAGATCGCCGGCCTGGATGAGATCGTCTGTGATTGGTTCGACGAGGCGGGCACCGAGGGTTTGGCCGTGTGGCTCGGGCTCGCTGCATGTCTTGTCCCGGTGGACCGCCTCGACGTGATCAAGGATCGGCTGGAGGACCCTGACGTTCCCAAGCTGTTCCATGACGGCAAACGGGTCATCCGCCGTCTCGACACTCTCGGGATAGATGTGACGGGGGTGGGTTTCGACGCCGCCCTCGCCGCCTATGTCGTCAATCCTGCGAGCCGGGCCTATGACCTCACCGAACTCGCCAGCCGCTACCTAGACGTCGAACTCGACTCCCCTGATTCGCCCGACGCAGAGGTGGTCCAGGGTGCCTTCGACTTCCGGGATGGTCCCGACCTGGATGCGATGGCCCGCCGGGTCGAAGCGATTTCCCGTCTGGCGGTCCAGATGCGGACTGAATTGGCCAACCGGGATGAGCTCGAACTGTTCTCAGAGATCGAACTGCCCCTGGTGGCGGTGCTGGCCCGCATGGAAGCGGCCGGGATCGCCATCGATCGCGAGTACCTGTCAGGTCTGGGAGACGACCTTCGAGTAAGGCTCGCCGATCTCGAGAAGCGGATCCACGACCATGCCGGCGAGCCGTTCAACGTCAACTCCACCGATCAGTTGCGGCTGATCCTCTTTGATCGTCTGGGCCTGCCGGTCAGCAAGAAGACTTCGACCGGCAAGCCGTCGACAGACGCCAGCGTGCTCGAAAAGCTCCGTGACCGTCATCCTCTGGTCGCCGACCTGCTCGAGTATCGGGAGTTCGAAAAGCTCCGATCCACCTACGTCGACGGGTATCTGCCGCTCATCAAGAGCGACGGCCGGATCCACACGACCTTCAACCAGATGGCCGCATCGACCGGTCGGCTCAGCTCTGAGGACCCGAACCTTCAGAACATCCCTGTGCGCTCCGAGTCGGGCATGACCATCCGCCGAGCGTTCATTCCACGGGACGGCTGGACGTTCATCGTGGCCGACTACTCCCAGATCGAACTGCGGGTGATGGCGCATTTGACCCGCGACGAAGGCCTGGTGTCGGCGTTCCGGGAGGGACAGGACATCCACACTGCGACAGCCTCCCGGACCTTCGGGGTCCCGCCGGATCTGGTGAGCGGGGAGATGCGGCGCCGGGCGAAAGTGATCAACTTCGGTCTGCTCTACGGCATGGAGGCTTTCGGTCTCGCCCAGCGCCTCGACATTTCCCGGGACGAAGCCCAAAGCCAGATGGAGGCCTACTTCTCCCAGTTCCCCGAGGTCAAGGCATTCTTAGATGGGGTTGTGAACGAGGCGCGACGCAACGGGTACACCTCAACGCTCTTCGGCCGTCGCAGGTATCTACCCGAGTTGAAGTCAGACAATTTCCGGATCCGTCAGATGGGTGAACGCATGGCTTTGAACGCCCCCGTGCAGGGAACCGCCGCCGACATCATCAAACTGGCAATGATCGCCCTCGACCGCGAACTCATCACCCGCAAAATGCAGACGACCATGCTCCTCCAAATCCACGACGAGTTGATCCTCGAAGCTCCCGCGGATGAACTAGAAGCTTCCATCGCCCTAACCCGCGAGGTAATGGAAACCATCACCGAACTGATAGTCCCCTTAGACGTAGCCATAAACACCGGCCAAGACCTAGCCAGCGTCAAGGACTGAAGGGAAGAGGGACGGCCTTGGCCCGGCCTGTTTTTTCAGTTTGCCAATCTGTCCCCCCTCGACGAGCGAAGCGAGGAGTTTGGGGGGACCGGCCGGCGTAGCCGGCCGAGGGGGGCGGTGAGCGGAAGCGACCCCGTAGATCAATTTTAGTCCGGACCTGTCGGCCGAGGGGGGCGGTAAGCGAAGCGACCCCGTCGACCACCTCAAAATGGCCCGGCCTTCGGCCGGCCGGTTCTTCTTTTTTCGTTCCCTTCGGGACCGCCCCCCTCGCCCGTCACTTCGTGCCGGGCTGCTCCCCCCTGGGCTTCCCCCAGGATCGTGTAGACCGGACCCTGTGGAGGTGTCATGTCTGTGAATAGGAGAGAGTTTGATTCTGAGTACAAGGCGGGAGCGGTCCAGATTGTTAAGGATTCGGGCCGTTCGGTTGCTTCGGTTGCTCGTGATCTCGGGATCAGTGAAAACACGTTGTGGAATTGGGTGTCGAAGGATCGTCACGCTCAGCAGAGCGATGGTGGTGTGACCGAGACCGAGGCTGAGGAGCTG
>JBGTKD010000154.1:0-11056 GCA_041744795.1 Acidimicrobiia bacterium | reverse complement strand
ATCCCGGAAGCCAGTCGAGAGCCCTGTGACCTCATTGCCTGCAGACTCGAGAGTCTCGAGTTCCTCCAGGATCGGGTTAAACAGCCCGCCAAGCTGGAACATCCCGTCGCCGACCTTGCGACCCGCCACTGCGAGGACAGTCTGTTCGGCGCGATCGAGGACTAGGGCAATCTCTTCTTCCAGTTTGAAAGACAGATCGTGGATGACCGCACCGGCCCGCAGGAGGTGGCGGCGCTGGGAGTGTTCCTCGACGATGCTCGAGTAGTAGTCGATGTTGGCGGCGCTCGGAACGATGTCGAGCAAGCGAGTTACATAGGAAACGCCGCCGACCCGTTCGAGTTCATTGGTTCGTCGCAGTTCCTCGGAGACAGTGATGGCGTCGATCGGCTGGTTCGAGTTGTAGAGAACCGTGATCGCCCGGAAGATCGCTTGGTGGGCGGGGTGGTAGAAGTCGTCCGCCTCCAGCTTGTCCATGACATCGTTGGCGGCCTCCGAGGACAGGAGAATCGATCCGAGGACCGACTCCTCGGATTCCACGGAATGGGGAGGGACCCGGCCCGATGTGATCTGTTCGCTTCGACGATCGGAAACCGTGGTCATTTCTTCCTCGAGTGAGTGTCACTGCGTGAGTTCTTATCGCATTGGTGTGACAGAAACGGAACCTACAGAGCTGAGACCCAGCGCGAAAACTCTCTATGAGGTGTCTTTTCGCGGAGCCCCCAGAACGCGAAATCGGCGCCTCGCGGGCGCCGATTCGCTGTTCCGGTGGCAATGACAGTCACGAACCCTGGGCTGGCGGCGCCCCTCAGGGGCGCCTGGAACCCTGGGTTCGCGGCGTCCTTTTCAGGCGGGGATGACGTCGAGGGTGATGGGGAACTCGACTTCGGGGTGGAGTTTGACCCACACCTCGTGGAGCCCGATTGCCTTTACCGGCGAGCGGAGCTCGATGTTCTGGCGCTCCAGGGTCACACCCGTGAACTTCGTGATCCCTTCCACTACGTCCTGCGTAGTCACAGACCCGTACAGCTTGCCCTCGTCGCCAGCCGGGGCGGCTATGACCACCCTGACACCGGCCAACTGGCTCGCCGTGCGCGTTGCCGAGTCCTTGGCGACCCGCTCCGCCTCGTCCCTGGCGTTGCGGAGTGACTCTGCCTGGGCGAGAGCGCCGTCTGTCGCCTTCATCGCCTTCTTCTTGGGCAGCAGATAGTTGCGGGCGTATCCGGCGGACACCTCAACGAGGTCGCCCTTCTTGCCGAGCGTCGGCACTTCGGAGAGAAGAATGAGTTTCATCGTGTTGGCAGGTATGGGAGAAGGGCGACTTCCCTGGCGTTCTTGACCGCCACGGCTACCTCTCGCTGATGGCGGGGGCAGTTGCCGCTGACACGGCGGGAACGGATCTTGGCGCGGTCGCTCACGTACCGGCGCAAGGTCGAGACATCCTTGTAGTCGATGTACTTGATGCGCTCGGTGCAGAAGTAGCACACCTTCTTCTTCATCCGCCGGTTGGGGGCGTCCTGGCGACGCTTGCGCTTTGTGCGGTCGCTGTTCTGTTGTTGTGATCTGGCCATTCGATATCTCCTAGAACGGGGCCTCGTCCGGGCCGTAGTCGTCGCGGGCGACAGGGCCGGGAGGAGGTGTGTTGGAACTGCGCTGGAAGTCGCCGCCACTGCGGGCGGTCTTTGTTACCGAGGCGGTTGCCCATCTCAGGCTCGGCCCGACTTCGTCGATCGCGATCTCTACGACCGAACGCTTATCGCCTTCGGGAGTCTCCCACGAACGCTGCTCGAGACGGCCGACGACTATCACGCGGCTGCCCTTTTCGAGGCTTTCTGCGGCCGACTCGGCCTGCTCGCGCCAAACGGTGCCGCCGAAGAACGAGGTGTCCTCCTGCCATTCGTTGTTGTTGTCGCGCCAGCGACGGTTGACTGCCAGGCGGATCTTGGCCATCGGGACGCCCGAAGGGGTGAATCGCAGCTCTGGGTCCTCGACGAGGTTTCCTATGAGGGTTACGGAATTGGACATGGTGCTCCTTTCTCGGCCGCACCCACACCATGTCGGGTGGGTGCGACGAAATCGATCAGGTTCCGGGGCGGACGATCTTGTGGCGAACCACATCGTCTGCCAGCGAAAGCACCCTGTCGAGGTCCGAGACCAGTTCGGTCTCCGCATCGAAGGTCACCACGGAGTAGTACCCCTCGTGGATGTGGTCGATCTCGTAGGCGAAGCGGCGCTTGCCCCATAGATCTGTGGAATTGACCGTGGCCCCGTGGGCTCCGAGGAATGTTTCCAGCTCCGTGACTTTGGAGCGGATCTCGTCCTCGCCCAACTCGGGCCGATGAATGGTCATCAGCTCGTAGTTACGCATTCAGGTTGTTCCTCCTCTGGACATCCGTTGGAACGGAAGGCCCCATGCGCGTCCCTGAGACGCCACGGAGCAGGTGGTGTGGCAGACACCGGATGGTGCCCGCAAGATGACGAGAGTGTATCCGAGCTTGGCCCTCTCGGCCAAGCCAGCTCAATCCGGGAAACCCAACACCGAACCAGGCCCGGGGGCCGGTTGGCTGCCGGCCGGCACTTCGACGGCGTATGCGAAGGGACCGGCGGCGGCATACGGCGGACAGCTGCTGGTCTCGCACGGAGTCATCGTGAACCCATCTACGAAACGCCCATCGGCGTCGAAGAACGAAATGTCTAGGTCGATCCGTGTGTCGGCCATCGTGAATGTGCTGGTCACGGTCTCGCCGCCCCAGACGAAGATCATGCCGTCCAGGTCACCCAGGTCCTTCACGCCGCGCAATCCCCGGCTTCGGGTCTCGGTGGTTGACGCGACAGCAACGGTTGTCTCCAAATCGTCAATTGTCACAGTGATCACCTCCACCGCGCCCAGATCCCCCGTGTCGAGGATCCGATCTCCAGAGGTGGTCTCGGGGGCGACCATCGACGATGAGCACGCGGCGACAACAACTACCAGCCCGGCCAGAACGGTCACTGTTCGATGCAAGAGACCTCAGCTCGCGGCCATCGCTCGACCAGGCCGTTCGCCAACCGGATGTACAGATAGTCGGCCCGGTCATCGGCGATAAAGATCTCTCTGCCTGCGTGGTTGATGCCTGTGGCGAGGGCCGATTCGGGCAACAGGTCCCCAACTTCGAAGGTCAAGAGCCTGCCATCTACCTCTGAGGCCAAAGGTCCGAGCCGCCCCAGATCGTCCTTGACGTAGGTGTCACCGAAGAAGAACAGAAAGACAACCCGCTGCTGGTCACATGCGGCGAACCCGTCGTACTCGATGACCTCGCTTCCCTGAAGCTGTCGGCCGTCGCCGGTAACCCACGGTCCCCTCGTGTTCAGTCCACACGCCGAGAGAAGGACCAATCCAGCCACGAGAAGATGCCTCCCCAGGCGAAAGTTCATTGCGGTCCGAGTCATGAGACGTCCACGCGCGCTCGAACCCAATCGAAATCCGCCCGATGATCGGCCGCATCCCCCGGGGTCTCCACAACCACCGGAGCTCCTGCTGAGGCCACGATCGAGAACAGCTCGTCCCCAGGAATTTCGCCCCGACCCAGATTGGCGTGACGATCGCGTCGAGAGTCAAACGGATCGCGCGAGTCGTTCAAGTGGACCAAGTCGATTCGTCCGACGATTTCGATGGTGCGCTCGACCAGTTCGTCGAGCGGTTCTCCGCCGGCCCAGGCGTGGCAAGTATCGAGGACGTAGCCGGGTCCAAGGTCACCAATTTCGTCCCAAAGACAGCGGATCGTTTCGAGGCGTCGCACAACGGCGTTGTCGCCACCTGCGGTGTTCTCGATGAGAACCGGAACCTGTGAGTCGAGCTGTTGGAGAGCCTTGCGCCAACGGGGGTAGGCCTCGGACATGTCGCCTTCTCCTGTGACATGGCCACCATGCACGACGACTCCCGCTGCCCCTATCTCGGCGGCCGCGTCGCAGGTCTCCTGGAGCATGCGACGGCTGGGAATCCGGACGCGGGTGTTGTCGGCGACGGGATTGATCAGATACGGAGAGTGGACATAAATCGGCAAGTCCGACGAACGCAGCTCATCGGCATCCTCCCGTGGAAGCGGCTTCTTCCAGGACTGCGGGTTGGAGAGGAACACCTGAACCACTTCGGCTCCCCTCGCCCCCGCTTCGCCGATCGGGTCCTTGGACGGCACGTGAGCTCCGAGTCTCACCCTGCCCCCTCGTCGTTCGGTCCATTCGAACCTTTGGCAAGGGCAACGGCCATCGCGACTTGAGTGATCTCCTCGGCAGCTCGGACCGCCGACCTGTCCCAGTCCGAGGTGAGCAAGGCGATGGTCCGCTCGTCGATCCAACGAGCACCCCAAGGTTGTACCGGCAGGAGATCGGGTTGGGTCAGCCGTACCCACATGACCGGGAGCCGATCGCCTTCGTCCGCAACGGAACCGGAGCCGAGATCATCCACTGCATCCCACGGGAGCACCGTGCTCGGTCGCAGCGGACCGGAGACTTTCAGCCGAAGCCCGAGGGAGTTCGCCTCGACGACAGTTGTGGGGACCAGGAGCTCCTTCAACCCGAAGACAACCAGGACGAGCCCGGCGATCAGCATCACCCACGCCCAAATGACATCACGAGCCTCGAAGAGCTGAGTGTTCTCCGGTCGGAACAAGAGATCGCGCAGCGCGTTCGTCAGCCGACGCCTAGTCACGACGTCCACGGCAAGCACCAGGAGCGGGATCCCGAGCAGAGCAAGGATCCACATGCGAAGCGCAGAACGGCGAATGACCACCGGTTTCACGTCTCGACTCCCAGGTCGGAGACATCGACGAGAGCGACCAACTGTTGACCAACAGAGGCAACGAGCTTGCCGGCCGCCCCCTGGGACCGGTCGACGACGGCCAACACCTGGGCCACGATCAATCCTGCTGCCTCGGCGACTTCGATAGCTTCCACCAGCGCCCCGCCGGTCGTAACCGTGTCGTCGACGATCGCCACAACGTCCCCCGCGTTGACGGGACCGACTAGACGACCTCCTGTGCCATGGCCCTTGGCCTCTTTGCGCACCGAGAACGCCCGAAGAGTCCGACCCGAGCTGGCTCCCCGAACGACAGTGGCCAGCGCTATTGGGTCGGCCCCCATGGTCATGCCGCCGATCGCCTGCACCGACGGATCTAGAGCATCGAGGACGACATCGCCCACCGCGGCCGCGCCTGAGCCGTCGTAGGTCGTCTGGCGAGCGTCGATGTACCAGGTACTTACGGCGCCGGACCTGAGTGTGAACGGGCCGTCCGTACGAACGGAGTTCGTACGCAGGTGCTCGATCAGTCGGCTTCGGGTAGTCGAATCCATGCGAACAAGGACGATACCGACGACCGGACGATCGGTAGCACTCAGCCGGCGACTGTGACCGGAACGAAGCGCTCCGAAATGACCGACCCGTCTTGGGCCGAGTACTCCCATACCCGGATTACGAGTGAGGTTCCCGGAGAAGCCTCGATGTCCGCCACCACTTCAAACGGCGCCCATCCGATGCCCGAGCCGGTCGAGACGAAATCCGGACTGAACACGACCGAGTTGCCTGCCAGGATTTCCATCTGGAAAACGCCCTCGAACGCGGCCGCGACGCCGGTGATCACCAGCGGAAACTCGACAACCGCACCAGCAGCGGGTGTGTCGACGAGTATCCCCGGTACCAGGTCTTGGAAGTCTTCTCGGACCATCGGTCCATCCAAGACAAGACCCTCAGAAGAGAAGACCTCCACAGGTTCGCCATCCTCGACGAGGAGTACCGAGTCGACTCCGTCAAGGGCCGTGAGCGTGAACGTGAGTTGAGCCAGGCGAGCGATCACCGAGAATGACCCTCCGCCGCTCGCGAACTCTTCCGAAAGACCAACCACCGCGGTGGAGCCGTCGAGGGAGACGGTATGGAGCATCGATCCTTCGGGAATCGCTGTGTCGAAACCGGATATGCCAAGCAACGTGGTCAATGCCGCCTCGATTTCACCGGCACCGCCAAGGGGCGAAACCTCGATCGGATAGAGGAAAGGACCCTGACGGAAACCGTTACTCCCGGAATCGTCGAGCACGTAGACAACCACCGGCTCGGCGTATGCCGGCTGTGTGGTGGTTGTCGTTTCGGCGGTCGTCGTTGTCGTCGCAGCCGTGGTCGTCGTGGTTGGTTCGGTGGTCGATGTCGTTGTCGGATCCTGGGATCCCGAACCGCAGGCGGCGAGCAGCAATGCAAGCGCGACAAGTGTCGTGGACTTTTTCATGAGAGCTCCTCAGTCATTGATAAGACGTCTTGTGAGAAGAGGTGGTTCCCCATCTACCGTGCCTCTAGATGGAGATCATTCTGGTACGTCACGGCGAGCCTGCATGGACACCGGACAACAAAGTCGACAACAACCCCGAACTGACCGAGTTGGGTCATGCCCAAGCTGAGGCGTTGACCCGACGGGAATGGGGGGACATAGACGAACTGTGGGTCTCACCGCTGATCCGGGCCAGACAGACGGCCGAGCCGCTCGAGGCGGCATTAGATCGCAAGGCAGAGGTCGTTGAATGGCTGGAAGAGATCCGCAACCCTGACCAATGGCATGGCCAACCGGCAGACTCTTTCTATGACCTATTCACCAGCCACAATCTCTCATCTCGCGAGACCCTGTGGCAGGGCCTTCCAGGTGGCGAATCGGTGCTCGACTTCCACGACCGGGTTGTTGGAGGATTGGAGGACACCCTGGCCGACCACGGCCTAGCGAGGGTCGACGCAGAGGATCGACACCTGTGGGAGCAGGCCTCCAGCAAGAGGATCCTTTGGGTGGCACACGGCGGGACCAACGCCGTCTCTATTGGCCACCTCCTCGGAGCCGAGCCCACACCTTGGGAATGGTCCCGTTTCGACTCGGCTCACACCTCGGTCGCGGTGTTGCGCACCAATCGAATCTCGACGGCCTACGCCTTTGGAATGCACGCGTTCGGAGATGTCTCCCACCTCCCCCGCGATCAGGTCACGCGTTGAGCGCCTTCAGGGGGAAACCATCACCATCAATGGGTGCGGTTCGCTAGCCACGAAGGTCACGCCATTGGTGACGGATCCGATCCATTCACCCGAACGCTCCCCCACGTTTTCCAGCGAAGGCGCTCCACATCCCGTGATTGCGACCAGGGCAAGGATGGCGACGGCGGTCCGCCCCAGTCGATAGTTGTTTGTCTTGCACATCAGGTCTCCTCGTTCTGCCCGGTCTGCGGGCATGAAGTTGAGGTTCCCCGTCATGGGCGCCGCTAAACATCTCCTGTCCTTGAAGCCGCTACGAGGGTCGCTCCCAAGGGCGAAGGACCAAGGCCGAATCCCCGATCAGGTCGGCTGCTCTTACTTGCCGAATCGCCGCTCGCGGAGAGTGAAACTCCGGAGGGCGCGCAGATAGTCCACCCTGCGAAAGGCCGGCCAAAAGACGTCGACGAAGACAAACTCCGAGTACGCCGACTGCCAGAGCAGGAAGCCCGAAAGCCGCGACTCGCCAGAAGTACGAATGAGCAAGTCGGGGTCGGGCAAGTGAGCTGAGTACATGCGTCGGGCCAGGGCGTCGGCGTCTATCCGATCTGCAATCTCATCTGCCGGTACCCCATCCGAAGCGAGATGGGAGACAAGATCCCTGGCGGCATCCACGATTTCCTGGCGGCCTCCGTAGCCTAATGCCAGCGTCAGCCAACGCGATCCCTCGGAACGAGACTGTTCGGCCCGCTTGGCTGCTTCCACAACCGCATCCGGGAGAAGGTCAAGGCTCCCGATGAACCGGATGGCCATGTCTGCGTCGAAACATCTGTCCGGTAAGCGGTCGAATAGTTCGACGAGGACTTCGAAATATGGATCGAGTTCCTCGGCAGGACGGTCAAGATTCTCCCGAGACAAAAGCCATCCGGTTACTGCTTCGATGCCCAGGTCGGCGTTCCAATCGAGAAAGTCCTCGAAGCGGCGCATCCCCGCGCGGTAGCTGTCGGTGTAGGAAGCCAGACCCTCGGATCGCGCATACCGCCGGTGACCGTCCAGAATGACGGCAACATGCTTCGGGAACCGCGTCCGGTCGAGACCCGCCAGAAGGCGGTCCTCGTAGAGTTTATAAAGAAGGGCCGAAGGTCGCGGCAAAAAGCCCGCCATGC
The DNA here is from genome assembly GCA_041744795.1 of Acidimicrobiia bacterium. Lineage (GTDB taxonomy): Bacteria > Actinomycetota > Acidimicrobiia > Spongiisociales > ZC4RG35 > DATHWB01. Next base: position 2,923 of record JBGTKD010000154.1, on the reverse strand, counting down.
GGGTCACACTACCGACCAGCCGACCGGCGCCGGAAGTCGCTCAGTGAAGGCACAGACGATCGATCGGGCGATGCTCACGTTGGGACGCATGCACCATCCGGTGCGAGCCTTCCTCAACGGCACGGCAGCAATCGTGGCCGCAATAGGACTGATTGTCCTCCTTGCGGCGAATCCGGGAGGGGTTTCCCTCGGTGTTGCCCTCGCCGTCTATGCAGGAAGCCTCGTCGCAATGTTCACGATTTCCTGTCTCTACCACTCGGTGCCGTGGAAGGAGACCTGGAAAACCCGGATGCGCCGTCTCGACCATTCCGCCATCTTTTTGGTAGTCGCAGGCACCTACACGCCGATCGCCGTGGTCTCTCTCGAACCGGCCTGGCGCAACGCCAGCCTCACCGCGGTCTGGATCGCGGCGGTCGTTGGGATCGTCTTGAAGTTCGTCGAGCGCGAAATCCGACTTGCTCGTTCGGTGACGATCCAGACGATGATGGGCTGGGCAGCGGTGATCCCGATGTTCCACATTGCCGAGCGACTCGGCGGCAACGTGATCATGATGGTGTCGATCGCCGGCGCCCTCTACACGATCGGCATGGTGTTCATGCTCACCGGGAGGCCCCGGCTTTTCCCGAGGGTGTTTTCACATCACGAGCTATTCCATGTACTCGTGATCGCCGCGAGCACGGTGAACTTCGTCGCCATCCTCAAGTACGTGCTGCCCGCCGCGATCTGAGGATTTGCGGATCTTCCTTCGCCCGTTCACGCCGCGGACTCCGCCCTGTCACCTCGGGCTCATAGCTTTCCTGCCGTAGCTACGACTCCCAGCGAGCTTTCCCCTGGGGGGGACCGAGAGAGAGTCCCGGGACAACTTCCTCCCCCGGGACTCTTTCACGTCCCCATGCGGTGGAGCCAGGAAGGCTCTGCACAGAGCGACTCGATCTGGTCGATATCGGTAGGCACGGCCGAGGTCAGGTTCTCGTGGCCGTCCAACGTGATGAGAATGTCGTCTTCGATCCTGATCCCGATTCCCAGGAACTCGGGAGGGACCGGGTGGGTGATCTTCTGTGCCGCTTCCTTCTCCTCATCCTCCGCCTGGCGGCCTGCGGTCGTCCCCTGCAGGATGCGCCGCTCGGTCCAGGCGTCCAGGTCGTGTTCGAGAAGCGTGAACTCGACTTCCGGCCGATCGGGCGCCACGTAGATGCCGGGTTCCACGGTGAAAGCCATCCCCGGCTCAAGGGGCCGGTGCGCTCCCCCAATCCGGTAGCTCCCCGCGTCGTGGACATCGAGACCCAGCCAATGGCTCGTCCCGTGCATGAAGAACGGTCGGTAGAGATGCATGGCGAGGATCTCGTCGGGTGGAAGCGGCACCAAGCCGAGAGCTGAGAGTCCCTCGGCGAGTACTGCGGTAGAGGCGTCATGTACCTGGCGGAGGGTCGCCCCCGGCTTTGCTGCCCCGATACCGGCACGCTCCGCGGCAAGGACGACCTCGTACAAAGCACGCTGTGGTGCCGTGAAACGGCCGTTGACGGGGAACGTGCGCGTGATATCGGAGCTGTACATGTCGATCTCGGCGGCCGCGTCGATCAGCACGAGGTCGCCGTCTTCGATCTGACGGTCGTTCTCGATGTAGTGAAGGATGACCGCGTTAGGGCCAGAGGCCACGATCGAGGGATAGCCGTCCCGGGGTGATCCGGCTTCCCGCCACACGTATTCCATCGCCGCCTGCACCTGGTATTCGTACATCCCCGGTAGAGCAAAGCGCATCGCCTCGCGATGGCCCTCGACCGAGAGGCTGCAGGCCGCCCGCAAGCTCTCGATCTCCGAGACGGACTTCCTGATGCGCTGTTCGGCAATGACGGTGCCCACATCATGAACCACCAGGGGAACCGCCATGCCGTACCGGCCGTGATGAGTGCGAGCCGTTTCGAGCAGCCGCCCGATCGTCGTGTCATGGGCAGCGTTACCCAAGCGGTAGAAGAGCGTGTCTCGGCCCTGCATGAGACGCGGCAACATCGTGTCTAGTTCGGACAGCTCATAAGCGGCGTCCGCTTGGAATCGCTCCTTCGCCCCTTCCACCCCCACTCTGTATCCGGTCCAGACTTCCATTTCCCGATCCTTCGGACGCACGAAGAGGTGAAAGTCGCCGTCAGGATGACCGGGAACGAGCACGCAGATGGAGTCCGGCTCGTGGAATCCGGTTAGGTAGTGAAAGTCGGAGTCCTGACGGAACACGTGATGGACATCGTCGTTGCGCACCGTCTCGGCGGCAGCGGGAATCACTGCGATGGCGCTATCGCCGATCACACTCGCGATGGCATCCCTGTGTTCGCTGAATCTGTCTGACATGGATTCCTTCCTGGCTCTGTCGAAGTCTGACAGATCAGCCGACCGGCGCGAGCTGGACTATCAGCGGTGCGTGGTCAGAGCCCATCCGCGGTCCGAGTCGCCGGTCGATAACAGCGAGGTCGCCTCCGTGAAGCAGGTGATCGATCTGGACCCTGACGAGCGGGTTTCCGTCCATCGGAAAAGTCGGCTGTAGACCGAAACCGCGGGTCGAGTCCTGCATCCCTGACACGGAGACGAAGGCCCGAAATGCGTGAGACCATTGTGTCGAGTTGAGGTCCCCGGCCACGACTGCGGCACCGCCGGCGTCCGCCGCCCACTGTGCTGCCCACGCCATCTGGGCGTCGCGCAGGGCGGCTCGCTCGGCAGTGACAGGCGAGATCGGATGGGTCCCCAAGACTCGGATCGGCCCCTGCGGGCGTTCGAGTATCACTTCGACGGCTCGCGGCTCGGTTGTAGTGAACCCGAAGGACTGATAGCCCGAGCCTGGTGGCGCTAGAACGAGCGTCGAAAATATCAATCCGGGTTGGCCAACCGTGTAGATCTCATATCCGAGGTCCGCTGCTCTGGCCTGGTCCTCCCAAAG
>JBGTKD010000153.1:0-36762 GCA_041744795.1 Acidimicrobiia bacterium | reverse complement strand
GCCATCCCGCTCGATGACGGCGGCCGTGTTGTAGAGGAACCCGTCGTCCTCTTTCTCATAGATCGGTACGACCAGGACCATCTCGGTTTCCTTGGCCAGTGCCTGCATCCGGGTGATGGTGGGTCCATCGGGGATCCGCTCTGCACCGTCCATGTGCTCTGCCTCCTGCACCTGACAGAAGTAGGCGTCATTGAACAGTTCCTGGAAGCACATGATCTGAGTGCCTTGTTCGGCCGCCTGATGCACGTAGCCAACGTGCTTTTCGATCATGGACTCCTTCTCACCGGTCCACTCCGTCTGCACGATTGCGGCCCGAACAACGTTCGCCATCGGATCTCCTTTCGCTTCGGGATGGTGGGGTCCCACGAGGGGACCCCACCATCAAAGGTAACGCCTATTCGCCGCCCGGGTTGAGTTCGACAGACAGTCGGGTCCAACCGGATCCGACAGTGTCGACCCCGTCGTCGTTCAACGCAGCCACTGCTGCCTGAGAAAACTCAGTCGTGTAAGACGAAGCCGGGATATCGACGCCACGCAGCTCTGGGATCTGGGTTGTTGCCACTTCGACAGTCTGAGACCAAAGGCCGTTGTCCATGACACCGATCCCGTTGGGGGATGGCCAGATCAAACCGTTGATTTCGTTCATCTGCCACAACTGATGGCTCGATCCGAGGGTCGGTCCGGCCGCCAGAACGTGGTCTACGCAAGTCTCCGGGTTGTCACGACAGAAGATCCAACCCCGGAATGTGCCCCGGAGGAACGCCTCGATGGTTTCGCCGTTCTCGGCGGCAAACGCCTCAGTTACCCATACCGAGTCCTGGAGCATGGCCGTGCCGATCTCGTTGAAGTCGATGACGGTGAGGTCTTCGGGCTGGTACAGCTCACCCGTGTCAGGGTTGACCGCTTCCAGGACCTGGGCGTATTCGTTGTAGATCATCGCTTCTGCGGCATCGAGGTCGCGGCTCAGCAGACCCTCCATGTCGAAGTTCTGGGCTACGAGGTTGACGTTCTCGACCGCGAAGGCCTCGATGGCTGCGGTGAGCTCGTACTCGTTGCCGAATCCCCAGTTGCCGACCGTCTTGCCTGCCCAGTCCTCAGGACGTGTGATGCCCGAGTCGGCCCACGACACCATCAGGGTTCCTGAACGCTGGAAGATTTGGGCGACATTGACGAGCCCGGCGCCTTCTGTGTTGGAGACGAGAGCCTTTGGCACCCAGGCGAGACCGAACTCGGCACCACCCGTGGCCACGACCTGCTGTGGAACGATGTCTACCGCCCCTTCCAGAATCGTCACGTCGAGGCCTTCGTCCTCATAGAACCCTTCTGCCACGGCTGCGTAGTAGCCAGCGAACTGGGCCTGAGCGAACCACTGCAGCTGTACGCGCACTGGGGTCAGTTCGCCGGTGTCCGCATCGTCGCTGTCACCGCAGGCGGCGACCACCATCGCCAAGACCGCCACTATGGCAAACCACTTCCGTTTTTCTCGCACTGTCTTCCTCCATTTTTCTCTGGCTGGCTCCCAGCCCATTTCCAACGGCCATTCGGCAGTCGAAGACTCCATCATTGCCGCAAACGAACCGACACGTGCCACGACATGACCCGCCGTTCGACAAGTCCTATCACAACAAAGAGCACCACGCCGAACGCCGAGGCGAGAACGATCGCCGACCAAGCCTGTTCGAACTGGAACAGCCCGGCCTTTCGCGTGATGTACTGACCGAGGCGATCCTGAGAGCCGCCGAAGTACTCCTTGACGATGGCTCCGATGAGAGACAACGCGGCCGCCACTTTGAAGGCTGAGAACAGGTACGGCAGGGCCGTCGGAAGTTGGAGTTTCAGCAACACCTGCCGGCGAGGCGCGGCGTAGGACTGCATGAGTTCGTGATGCGACGCCGGGGCTGATCGCAGGCCGCGGACCAGGTTGATCATGATCGGGAAGAACACCAGGACCGCCACAACCGAAATCGTTCCCCACGGGCTGAGCAGCCCGAACCAGGCGATGGCGATGGGAGCGAGGACCACGATGGGAGTGGAATTCGCAGCCACAGCCAGTGGCATGACTCCTTCGCGAACGGCCTTCCAACGGGCCGCGGCCAACCCGACGATCACCGCGAGCAGGATCCCGACAGCCAGACCAGCGAGAGCCGATCCAAAGGTTCCGATGGCAGCGGAACGAAGGACCGGCCATTCCCTGACGAACGCCGACGCGATTCCAGAGGGTGCGGGGAGGATGAATCCCTGGATTCCCGTAACACGGACGAAGCCTTCCCATACACCGAGGGCTGCCACGAATAACACCACCGCCGGGAGCGCCCTGCGAACCCGCTCGTTCATAGGTCGACCTTCCGCAACGCTTCGCGCAGTTCGGTCAGGAGGCCGTAGAAGCGGGGATCTTCCCGGGTTTCGAATTCTCTCGGCTGGGCGAGGTCCACTTCGATCAGTTCGGAGACGCGACCGGGTCTGGGTGACATGACCACCACCCTCGTCGACAGGAACACCGCTTCTGGGATCGAGTGTGTGACAAAGATCACCGTTGTCTCTGTCTCCTGCCAGATACGGAGAAGTTCCATCTGCATCCGCTCCCTGGTCATCTCGTCCAACGCTCCGAAGGGCTCGTCCATGAGAAGCAACGAGGGCTTGAAGGAGAGAGCCCTGGCGATGGAGACCCGCTGCTGCATCCCTCCGGAGAGTTCGTAGGGGTGATGGTCGGCGAAGGGACCCAATTGGACGAGTTCGAGCATCTCCCTGGCCGTGGACTCTCGCTCGGAGTGAGGAATGTCCATGATCTCCAGCGGCAGAGCGACATTGTCGAGCACGGTTCGCCAGTCGAGCAACGTGGCCGACTGGAACACCATTCCGTAATCGCGGTCAACGCGCGCCTCCCGAGGGCTCTTGGCGTTGACACGGACCTCACCCGACGTGGGCGCAAGGAGGTCACCCACCAGCCTAAGAAGTGTCGACTTGCCGCAACCGGAGGGTCCGATCAGCGAGACGAACTCTCCTGCAGAAACCTCAAGGTCGATGCTCTCGATCGCAGTCACCTCGTTCGTTGCCCCAGGATTGAAGACCATCCCGACGCCACGCAACTCCAATGCACTCATGCCATGGCCGATCTAGTCGTGAGCATGGTCACCTCGGCGCCCACCGCCTCCGACTGACGCATCGCTGGCGGGACGGCCAGCCGCTCCACCAGGGAAACAAGGCCGACAAAGGTCAGACCTAGGAGCGCTGAAACGAGCACAGAAGCAAACAGCTTCTCAGGCGCCGAACTGAACGAGGAGGCAAAGCTCAGAATCGCTCTACCTAGCCCTTCCGGGAAGCCAGCTGGCAATTCACCGACGATGGCTCCGATCACCGAGGCGCTCGCCGAGATCTTCAGCGCGGGAAACAGGTAGGGAAGGGCCGCAGGAACCTGAAGCTTCCACAGCACCTGGCGGGGCGAGGCGGCGTAGGACCGCATCAACTCCATCGATGTCGCTTCCGGTGACCGCAGTCCGCGCAAGGTGTTGATTGCCACGGGGTAGAACGCCAGATATGCCGAGATCACCGCTATCGGCACCCAGTTGGGAAACGCCAACCTCCCTGACCACACAACGACGATCGGAGCGATCGCCAAGACGGGAACGGCCTGAGATGCCACCACATAAGGCATGAGACCCCGCTCGGCGAGCAGAGACCGGACGAAAAGCACTCCGAGGCCGAAGCCCACCAACGACCCGACGACAAATCCGATGAGTGCCGACCGCCACGTCCATAAAGCCGCACGGACGAGGATGACAAAGAGAATGTCCTCTCCGCCCCGCCGGGCCGGTCGAAACAGCGACCCGACGATGTCCCAAGAGTGCGGCATCGAGCGCTCATTAGTCCGCACCGGCAGATTGACGGTTGTTCCCGGCCACACTCCCCCGGTTGCCTGGCCCAAAGCCTTATAGCCCTCCCACAAGAGCAGGAGGACAGCAATCGTGGCGAGGAAGTTCGCCAGGGTGCGAAGACGCCCTCTCATGGCCGCCTGGCGCGGCGCCATTCGACGAGTGATCGAGGTCGCATCGGGCGGATCGTACGACCCGAGACGCGCCGATGAGTACCGGAGCGGCCGTTTGTCGGTTCGAAGGCAGACTTTCTGATTTCGACCGATACCCTGCGAGGGTGCCTGGAGCGCGAATCGCCATCGACGGGACCCACCCGATACGCCTGAGAGTGGCTTCGTCGTTGCTCGCCGACCATCGGGTGGAGCGGGTAGGACTGATGGGACGCGATGCCCCAACTGCCTGGGGAGAAAGGGCGGTTTCGATCTCGTCGGCGATCGGCTGGGATGTGGGTGTCGGGATACCACCTGGCCCCGAGCGGCCCGACATAACTCCCGGGACTGGTGGCGCCGTTTCCTGGGCAGGACCCACAGGCCTCGCTCGCTCCCTCGGCGTCCGGCTTGGAGGCTCCCCGTCTCTGGCTGGGACCGTGCCAGGTGAACCCAAGTCTTCCGGGGCCCGCTTCGCCTTCCCCGAACCACTCGGCTGGCTGCACGGGGATCTGATCGACGGAATTCACCACTGCCCCACGATGAGTTCTCTAGCTGGAGTGATCGCTACGAACCCTGATGGCGAATCGCTGGCATTCCTCGACTCCCGGGATTTTCTCGACGCGGCTGCCCTGGCTGCTGGAGTCCTGCTCGCCCTGACCGGACATCGTGGCCCTGTTTGGGAGTCAGCCGACACTTACCTCGATCTGGTCGCCGAACAAGGCCTGGTGCTGGCAGACCGGGAGTACTAAGTCAGCGCTGGGTGGTGACCGGCGTTTCCTGGGTGGGGATGTCGGCTGTCGTGAGGGCTGGCGGACGCTGCGTCGTTGCGGCGGGGGTCTGGCTAACAAACCCGATCGTTTCTTCCAGTACGACTATCTCCACGCCACCCACCACGTCTGAGACGAGGTTGTACATCACAGCCAGAAGGGTGGTGAGACCGCATCCGAGGACTGACAGGGCGATCGATCCGAAAATCGCAAGCCGCAGGAACGAGTCGTTGTCGCCGAACGGGTCAGAACCCTCGCTGATGAGCGTGATATCGATCAGGAAGGTGGTGATCCGGTCCGGAATCTCCGCCGCGCTGAGGACCGCCCAGAACATGACCAATCCAAGGACCATCGCCAAGGCGGCGACCGCCCAAATGACGGCAGACACTTTGAACACGGTCCACGCATCGATCTTGCGGATGATTCGTCGGACTCGACGCACGTTGGCCACGGGGGCCTCCTCTCAGCGTTCCCGGGAAGTGTAGGAGATCACTCGTCTTCTACTTCCTGAACGATGGTGAAGGTAGCGAGTTCGCCGCTTCCGACATCGATCACCTTGACGCCAGTGGCGACCCGCTGCTGTCTGGATATCTTCGATGCGGCCATCCGAATTCCGGTTCCCTTGGTGGAAATGAGGAAGATCTCGTCGTCAGACTCGACCGCCCGAGCCCCGATGAGCGAGCCCCTCACTTTCGTGAGTTTGAAGGCCTTCACGCCGATACCTCCCCGGCCCTGGTGCGGGAACTGGTCCATGAGTGTGCGCTTGCCGTATCCGCCTGATGTGACCAGAAGGATCTCGTCGCCGTCGATATTGGAGGTGGCGGCCACCACCTCATCGCCGTCGCGCAGCCTGATGGCCCTTACACCCTGAGTGGCGCGACCCATGGGCCGCAGATCGCCCTCCGAGAATCGGATCCCTTGTCCGTTCTTGGTGAACACCAGCATGTCGTTCTGGCCATTGGTGGTTCGCACAGCCACAAGTTCGTCGCCGTCGTTGAGATTGATGGCGACCAAAGTCGAGTTACGGGAGTCGTACTCTTTGAACTCGGTCTTTTTTGCCTGTCCATTCTTCGTGACCATCACGAGATAACGATTCGTCTCGTAATCGCGCGTATCGATGACCGCCTCTATGCGCTCCTCCGGCTCAAGTGGCATCACCGCTTGGGCGAGGACACCCTTAGATGTCCGCTGTTGGCGAGGGATCTGATGCGTCTTGATTCGGTGCACCTTGCCGGTATTCGTAAAGAACAACAGGTATGCATGGGAGGTCGTGTACAGCAGGTGGGACACGACGTCGTCTGCTCCCACCTCCGCCGCCTTGATGCCCCTGCCACCCCGACCCTGGGACCGGTAGGTGTCGGCAGCAACGGACTTCACGTAGCCCGAGCGCGACACCGACACGATGACCTCGTCGTCGGCGATCAGGTCCTCCAGAGATAGGTCTCCCTCGTCAGGAATCAGCTGACTCCGGCGGGGCTCACCAAACTTCTCCCTGACGTCGACCAGGTCCTCTTTGATGATTGCCCTGCGGAGTGCGGGGTCGGCGAGGATGGATTCGAGTTCAGCGATGAGGGCTCGCAACGCTTCGAGTTCGTCACGTAGTTCGTTGATCGAGAGGGCAGTGAGTTGCCTCAGACGCATCTCGAGAATGGCGTTGGACTGCTCTTCGGAAAGTTCGAATCGCTCCATCAGACCAGTCCGGGCGGCAGCGGTGTCCGCGGACTCGCGGATCAAGGCGATCACGGCATCGATGTTGTCGACCGCGATCATCAACCCTTCGAGAATGTGAGCCCTGCGCTGGGCCTTCTGGAGTCGGAAATTGGTCCTTCTCTCGATTACCTCCATCTGATGGTCGAGGTAATGGCCGACCATGTCTGCCAGATTGAGCGTGCGAGGTACGCCGTCGACGAGGGCGACGACGTTGTAACCAAACGAGTCTTGCAACGGCGTGTTCTTGTACAGCTGGTTGAGAACCACCTGCGGGATCGCTTCCCGTTTGAGAATGATCACGAGACGCATGCCGCGACGTTCGTTTGACTCGTTTCGTACGTCGGCTATTCCGGTGATCCGCTTCGAGTCGACGAGCGTCTTGATCTTGGCGATCACCCGCTCGATCGAGACCTGGTACGGAAGCTGGGTGACGATGATGGCCGTCCGCGTGGACTTGCCGTCCTTGATCTCCTCGATGTCCGCGACAGCTCGGATCTTGACCGAACCGCGACCTGTGGCGAGAGCATCCTTGCCTCCCCCTGCGCCGACGAGAAAACCGCCAGTCGGGAAGTCCGGACCCTTTACGAATTTCATCAGCTCTTCGGAGTTTGAGTCCGGGTTCTCAAGCATGTGGAGGCAGGCGTCGATCACTTCTCGGAGATTGTGCGGCGGGATGTTCGTGGCCATTCCGACCGCGATTCCCTGGGATCCGTTGACGAGCAGGTTCGGGTAGCGGGCAGGAAGAACGCTCGGCTGCTGGTATTCCCCCGAGTAGTTGTCCTCGAAGTCGACTGTGTCCTCGCCGATCCCCTCCAACAGCCGCATCGAGAGTTCACTCAACCGGCACTCGGTGTACCTAGCGGCTCCGGGCGGGTCGTCGATCGTGCCGAAGTTTCCCTGCGGGTCGATCAGCAAATGCCTCATCGAAAAGTCCTGGCCCATACGAACGAGGGCGTCGTAGATCGCCTGGTCGCCGTGCGGGTGGTAGTTACCCATCACGTCGCCGACCACTTTCGAGCATTTCCTGTGGGCGGTGCCGGGTCCGATGTTGGACTCGGACATCGACCAAATGATCCGGCGCTGGACTGGCTTGAGCCCGTCACGGACGTCTGGGAGGGCACGAGAGACGATCACCGACATCGCGTAGTCGATGAAGGCCTGCTCCATCTCCTGGTTGATGTCTACATCGGTTTCGGGCGCGGGTACGAATTCGTCGGTCATGCAAAGTCTCCGGTGGGGATCAGATATCTAGGAAGCGGACGTCGCTCGCCCGGCGCTGGATGAAGGCCTTACGCGATGCGACGTCGTCGCCCATCAGCGTCGAAAAGACTTCCTCGGCTCGGGCCGCGTCCTCCAGGTCGACCCGCAACAGGGTGCGAGTCTCGGGATTCATGGTCGTGTCCCACAGCTCCTTCGGGTTCATCTCACCGAGACCCTTGAACCTGGTGGGCCGCACCTTCGGGTTGGTCTTGCGCAGCTCGGCAAGGTCCCTGTCCTCGTGGAGATACAGGATCTTGTTGGAGCCCACCTTCACCCGATACAAGGGCGGCTGGGCGATGTAGACGAAGCCAGCTTCGATCAGGCCCCTCAGGTGTCTGAAGAACAGAGTCAGGAGCAAGGTTCGAATGTGAGCTCCGTCTACGTCGGCGTCTGCGAGCAGAACGACCTTGTGGTACCGGGCCTTGGCGATATCGAACTCGTCGCCGATTCCGGTGCCCATAGCGGTGATGATGTCCTGGACTTCAGCGTTCTCCAACGCCTTGGCGAGTCGGGCCTTCTCAACGTTCAAGATCTTGCCGCGTATTGGTAGGACTGCTTGAAACTCGGACATGCGGGCCTGTTTGGCGGGACCGGCGGCCGAATTCCCCTCCACGATGAACAGCTCACTCTCCCCCGGGTCCCGTGACGAACAGTCGGCCAGCTTGTCCGGCAACCCGCCTGATTCGAGCCCCGACTTACGGCGGGTCAGATCCCGAGCTTTGCGCGCCGCTTCGCGAGCCTTGGCCGCCGTAAGGGCTTTGTCGATGATGCGACGGGCATCTGCGGAGTAACGCTCGAGCCACTCCGGAAGACGCTGGTTCAAAGCACGCTCGACGTAGCTACGAACTTCCGTGTTACCCAGCTTGGTCTTTGTCTGACCCTCGAACTGCGGCTGGCGAACCTTGACGCTGACGATTGCCGTCAGACCCTCCCGGATGTCCTCGCCCGTCAGGTTCGGGTCTTTCTCCTTCAGGAGCCCCTTGGTCCGGGCGAAGTCGTTGACTGCCTTGGTGAGAGCCTTCCGGAACCCTTCCTCGTGCGTTCCGCCCTCATGAGTGTTGATGTTGTTAGCGAAACTGAGAACCGTCTCGTTGTAGGAGGTGGTCCACTGCATGGCGAGTTCGAGTTCGGCATCGTCGCCCGCGTCGACGAACTCGACGATGCGCGAGTGCAGCGGCTCTTTCTTCTGGTTCAGGTATCCGATGTAGTCGACCAACCCGCCCTTGTAGAGGAAGTGATCGGACCGCTGCTCGCCGCGCTCATCGGCGAGATTGATTTCGATCCCCCGATTGAGGAAGGCCATCTCACGCAGTCGGGTCTGGACGATGTCGTATTCGAACTCGCGGGTTTCAGTGAAGATCTGCTCGTCCGGCCAGAACGTGATGGTTGTACCGGTCTTCTTGACTTCCTTACCCTTGGTCACTGGGCCGAGGACCGCACCCCTCTCGAACTCTTGGGTCCAAACGGCGCCGTCCCGTCGTATCTCGGCCTCGAGACGCGACGAGAGAGCGTTGACCACCGAGACACCCACGCCGTGCAGACCACCTGAAACGGTGTAGGCACCCGAATCGAACTTTCCGCCGGCATGCAGTTTTGTGAGAACGGTCGTGAGGGCCGACTCGTTGGTCTGGCTGTGCTTGGTGACAGGAATTCCTCGCCCGTCATCGGTCACGCGCACTCCCCCGGATTCGAGGAGCGTCACGTCGATGCGGGTGCAATAGCCGGCCATTGCCTCGTCGATGGCGTTGTCGACCACTTCCCATACGAGGTGATGCAGACCACGGGATCCGGTGGATCCGATGTACATGCCGGGGCGCTTGCGGACTGGTTCGAGGTCCTTGAGGACAGTGATCTGCGAGGCGTCGTATCCGCTGTTGGACTTGGTTGTCATATCGATACTCCGAGAGGGCGAGACGGCGCGCGAGAGGGAGTGCGCAAGAAGAAGTTCATAGATGTAATTCTAGTGGAAAGGGCTCTCTCAACCAAGCCCTCCGCGGGCGAGAAGCGCCTATTCTCCTTGCGTTTTTGAGGTCACCGGCGAGGAGGTGGAATGATTCTGACGGATGTGACCACGGCCGAGCCGAGTTCCTCTCCGAGCCTCTCCATCAACGAGTGGGTCCCATAACGGAGCATCGAGACGATCGCCGGAGATGAGGCCTCGACGACCAGTTCTCCTCCCTTGAGAGAAGAGGGCTTGGAGCGGCCCGCCCACGGGCTGCCGGCGACGGCATCCCAGTCGGAAGTGATCCGAGTCCATGTGTCGGGATCGACCAGGCGGTAGCGCTCCATCAACACCCTCAGGAGGTCGCCGATCGGCTTGGGCTCTCTCAAGAGGACACGTTTCCTCCCTCGACGGACCACCTGACGCCCTCGACCGGAACGTGGGAAGGGTCGGCTGTCGTTATGAGGGTCTGGGCATCCGGCAACGCTCCTGTGAGAGCTCGAGCCCTCCCGGGGTCCAGCTCCGAAAACACATCGTCGAGGAGAAGAACAGGTTGGGTGTCTGTCACACGGGTGATCGCTCGATGGGTGGCCAAGCGGAGAGCCAAAGCGAGTGTCCTCTGTTCACCCTGGCTGGCGTGATGACGGGCGTCGTGATCGTTGAGAAGGAAGATCGGCTCGTCCCGGTGTGGACCGACCGTCGTCACTCTTCTGTCCCTGTCAGCCCGACGCGAACCCTCAAGAGAGTGCTGCATCTCGGTCGCGTAGGAGGCGCCTGGTTTGTCGAAGTCGATTCCCGACGTCCAACCCGACGTGTAATCCAGATCGATCCGGGACTCCTCTCCCGCCACCTCGGCATAGGCCGTGGCGAGATGCTCCGAGAGACCATGCACTGCTCTCGCCCTGCGGACCATCAGACGGCCTGCTGCCTGAGAGAGACGCTCATCCCAAACCGAGAGAGTCACGGGATCGTCTACTCCCTGCTTGAGAAAAGCGTTGCGCTGACGCAGCGCTCTCTCGAACTCCATCCGGTCGGCGTAGGTACCGGGCCAAAGCTGGATAGCCGCGTCATCGAGTAGGTCTCTTCGATAGGCCGGTCCGCGCTTCACCAGATCCAGGTCCTCCGGAAGGAAGGCAACCATTCGCACATGGCCGATCAGGTCAGCTGTCCTGGCTAGACGTTGACGGTTCACCTGAACGCGGCGCTGACCCCGATGCCGTATCTCTATCTCGATGAGCGTCTCGGTTTCGGGGTGTACAACCGAACCCCTGACAATCGCCGATTCGGCTTGATGGGAAACCAGCGCCTCGTCGGACGCACCGCGGAATGAGCGAAGAGTGGCGAGATAGGAAACCGCTTCCAACAGGTTGGTCTTACCAGCCCCGTTGTCGCCCACGAGGATGTTGGTCCCGCTGTCCGGCTGCCATTCCAACTCAGAATGGCTGCGGAACCCTGCCAGCGTCAGCCATTCGAGATGCACCAGCTAGACGCGTACGGGCATCAGGAGGTAGAGGAATCCATTATCGCCTGTAGCCGAGATCACACTCGGCTTGAGGCCGTCGATCACCTGGATTCGGATTTCATCGCCCTCGACTGCACTTACCCCGTCTGCCAGGTAGCGCGGGTTGAAAGCGATCTGCACCGACTCGTCGCTCCCTGTGAACTCACCCGCGAGGTGCTCTGCTTCGGCACCTACGTCCTGACGGGAAACCGCTATCTCGACTCCGCCGGCAGCCAGCGTCAGTCGGACCGGAATGTGGTCCTCGGCCACTAGTGACACCCTGCCGAGCGCCTCCAGCAAACCTTCCTTCGCAACCACCATCTCATTCGGGTACGACTCGGGAAGAAGCGACTGGTACTTCGGGAATGTGCCTTCGATCATTCGAAGGCGAAGAGAACCCCTGTCCGAAACAAACACGCCTTCGCGGCCCTCCAGGCTCACCGTTACCTTTGACGACCCGATGGTTCGAGGGAGTTCTCGCAGTCCCCTGGCGGGGATCAGGCCGGATCCCTCGATCCCAACCCCAGGCAGATCTCGCACTGCCAGACGATAAGAGTCGGTCGCCACCAGACGCACGCCCTCATCGCGGGACTCAAACAACACGCCAGTGAGGATCGGTCTGGCTGCGTCACCCGAAGCCGCCACCGTGACCTGGCCAGCTGCCAAGGCAAGTGCATCGCCGTCGACTTCAGTGCCCCCAACCATCGACTCGTCTATCGACGGGAAGTCGTCCAACGACAACTGGCGAAGGTTGAAGCGCGGACCCTTTCCAAGGATCTCAACATCGGTCTCACTCGCACTGATCGTCACCGGCCCGACCGGCATCCGTCTCACAGCCTGCTCAAGCAGCTTGCCTGGAATTACAGCCCGGCCCTCTTCAAGTGCCTCCACGTCGGCGTGGGTCTGCACGGTCATCTCAAGATCCGTGCCCGTCACCTTCAAAGTCGAACCAGTGACCTCGCAGAGGAGACCCTGCAGGGCAGGAAGCGCCGAACGCGTACCCACTGCTCGATTGGCTCGGCCGAAGACATCACCGAGATCATCTCTCTCAGCTCGGAATTTCACAGTTCGGGTTCCCTTTCTTCAACTCTTAGATCTTTGATATTCAAACTCAGTAGCAGTAGTAGGCATTGTGGATTGTGGAGAGCAGGCTGAGAAGCGGCTTGTATCAAGGGCCGTTGGGGTATTTCGCGATGTGGACTGTTTGACTGATACTCACATCGCGAAAGCAAAACACGAATCCCATGTGGATGACTGATCATCTTTTCCTCAGGTTCGCTGACAACTCTTGAACACGGTCGTAGACCTCACGTTCGGTCTCCATGATCTTGCGGACGCGGTCGATGGCGTACATGACCGTGGTGTGATCCCGGCCCCCAAAGACCTCTCCGATACGCGGTAGCGACAGATTTGTCAGATCTCGACAGAGGTACATGGCGACTTGTCGGCACTGGGCAAGCGGTTGTTTGCGACTCGCACCCACCACTTCAGCGACGGTGAGTCCATAGGCCTCGGCTGTCGCCTGCACGATCATGGGCGGATCGATCGCCTTCGCTTCGTGTCCCGGTAGGAGATCCTGAAGGACGCGTTCGGCCATTGGGAGGCTGATTCGTTCATCGGTCAGTTTGGCTAGAGCGCTGACCCTTGTCAGTGCCCCCTCGAGTTCACGGACGTTGTCCGAAACCAAAGAGGCAATGAAATGCAGGACGTCCTCGGGGACGGTCAGCTTCGCCATTTCGACGTTGCGATGGAGGATTGCCAGGCGAGTCTCCACGTCGGGCGGCTGGACGTCGGTGAGTAGACCCCACTCGAAGCGACTCCTGAGTCTGTCTTCCAGCGTCGAGAGGTTCTTGGGGGGCCGGTCGGAGGTGATGACAATCTGCTTGCCCGACTCGTACAAGGTATTGAACGTGTGAAAGAACTCCTCGAGGATCTGCTCTTTGCCTTCGAAGAACTGGATGTCGTCGAGCAACAGGATGTCGGTGGTTCGATAACGGGTCTTGAAGGCGTCCATTTGCTTGCGGCGAATGCCGGAGATGAAGTCGGAGAAAAAAGTCTCCGATGAGACGTAGCGGACTTCCAACCCCGGATAGAGCTCTATGGCGTGATGTCCGATGGCGTTGAGAAGGTGGGTCTTGCCGAGTCCCGCCCCGCCGTAGATGAACAGAGGGTTATAGGTACTGCCTGGTTGTTCGGCTACGGCCATGGCCGCTGCGAAGGGGAAGCGGTTGGACGCTCCGACTACGAAGTTCTCGAACTGGTACTTGCGCACCAGCCGAGCGGCAACCTCCGGGGCAGGAAGGCCATCGATTTCTCGCGGTGCGACGGGGGCGGAACCATCCGGAGAAGGAGCGGCGGCGAGGTCTTCTTCGAGGGTGTCTGTGTCGCCGGTCATGAACGCCAGATCCATCTCGGTTCCGAACGCAGTGTGGAAGGCCTGTTCGACCGCTTCCCCATGTTTTTCGACGACCCAACGAAGATGGAAGTCGCTGGGAGCAATCAGAGTGACGGAACCGTCCGCTACCTCGGTTTCGAGCCGAGCGAGCCAGGTTTGCCAAGCCCCGGGTGTCACGCGATCCCTCAACACCGTTCGGAAACGGGAAACCCGCTCGTCATGTTGTGGAACGTGTACCACGTAATCCCTTCCCCGTCGGCTTCAACCACGGCACGCTGGTCCAATTTGGAAGGCCAGCGGCCTCCGGACAAAGCAACGCCCCGGTTGTCCCCCGAGTTGTCCACACCTGTGGAAAAGCTCGACAGAGCGCGGGGCGTTTGAGCCCGAGCCGACGATTCGTCGTCGTTTGCATCTCCCTCACAGACCGCGCGCGACTCACCCAATATCTGAGGAAGTTCTTCCGGGGTGGAACCGCCGGGGTCTGCGCAGGGCGAGCATACGCCCGGTGCCAGCCGCGGTTCAAGAGCGCGGAAATCGTCCCTGCCGGGGGGGTGAACGAGAGGTGAACACCCGAAATTCCCTTATGCCTATTGAAGTTGGATCTGTTGGACTTCGCGCTCTGGGCCCAGATTCGCCTCACGAGGCCCCGGATGGATTTTTCGCGCCCTACGAATGTTGTTCGCGGACCGCGCTGCTTTGACATTGTGACGTAGTTCTCCGTAGCCTGACGCGGTCAATCTCCCCCAGTTCGAGTTTTCGATCATGAAGCGCACCTATCAGCCAAAAGTCCGACGTCGCAAGCGTCGCCACGGATTCCGCCACCGGATGCAGACCCGAGCCGGCCGCGCCGTTCTCAAGTCGCGCCGTGTCAAGGGTCGTAAGCGACTCGCCGCCTGAGCGGCAGTCGCTCCGTTCGTCCACCCGATTCGGCGAGGTAATGCGCCAGGGTAAGCGGACGACGGTGGGTGGACTCACGGTCGTGAGTCTGGCCGCACCCGACCAGATGATTCGCATAGGCCTGGTCGTCGGAAAGCGATTAGGCAAGGCCGTCAAGAGGAACCGTATCAAACGCCGCATTCGCCACGCATGTCACCACATCGACTTCTCCCCCGGTTGGGATCACGTTCTGATTCCCGCCGCGTCGGTCGCGGTCGTCCCCTTTGTGACCCTCGTCGAGTGGCTCGAGCGGGCGGTGACAGCCAATGAGTGAACATCGCTCGGTACCAGCCCGTCTGGCCACGTCGATGATCCGGCTGTATCAGAGTCTTTTGAGTCCTTCCCTCGGACGCAACTGTCGCTTTTCTCCGACCTGCTCGGCCTATGCCATCGAGGCCATCAATTCCCACGGATTCTTCCGAGGTTCCGGGATGGCTGTCCGACGTCTCGGGCGGTGTCAACCACTAGTTGACGGCGGATACGACCCCGTGCCTGAGAGGATTTAAGAGATGGGCGCGTTGTTTAACGGCCTACAACGATTGTTGGGCGACACCCTGGCGTTCTTTTTCGGGATCAATGGCGGGTCGTTTGGGTTGGCGATCATCATGCTCACGATCGCCATCAACATCGTTCTGTTTCCCCTGACACTGCGCCAAACCAGGGCGACCCGGGCATTTCAGGAGATCCAACCCGAGATAAAGCGGCTTCAGAAGGAGTACAAGGACGACTCCCAGAAGATGCAACAGGAGTTGATGAAGGTCCAGAAGGAAGCCGGGGCCACGCCCGGAGGCTGCTTGATTCCGCTGCTGGTACAGGCGCCCATTTGGTTTGCCCTCTTCAGGGTTCTGCAATCGATCTCGGACTTCTCTAATGGCCGGGATGTTGTGCCCCCGCTTCCACCGGACTCGCTGCTTTACGAGGCGGTGCAGGTACACGACATCTCGTTCCTGGGGATGGATCTGGGCTCGAACATGTCGGGCGGCATCTTGGGCGGACTCCCAGCCGCAATCCCCTATGTGCTCATGCTGGTCTTGATGGTGGCATCTCAGTACTTCCAGCAGTGGCACGCCCAAAGGGGAAACACGCCGCGCGCCGACATGACGGCTCAACAGCGCCAGCAGCAGCAGACCCAGCAAGTGATCACCCGAGTGATGCCGCTTTTCATTGGGTTTATATCCTGGAATTTCCCTGCCGGGCTCGTCGTGTACTGGACAACCTCGAACGTATTCCGCCTCGGACAGCAGTTTGCAATCTTCGCCATCGATGGACGGCCACCGCAGCCGGGTTCGGGTGGCGACGTCGCCCCGAAGAACGGGCCCGAAGGCTCGGACTCGGATGGCGACAGCGACCAGGCGGCTATCAAAAAGCCGCAACCGCGCTCGGCGAAGAAGCAGCGCCGAAGGAGGAGATGACCGGTGGATTATGTTGAAGTTCGCGGCAAGTCCGTTGAGGTAGCGGTCGAGGCTGCCCTGGAAGAACTTGGTATCGAAAGGGATAGGGCCGATATCGAGGTTATTCAGGAACCGGAGAAGGGTTTCTTGGGCATGGGCGGCAAAGATGCGGTGGTGCGGGTCAAGGCCCAAGCCCAGCAGAAGCGCCGCCGACGCCGTAGGCGAGGTGGAGAGGGCGATGAACGCCCCAAAGGGCCGGCGAATTCGAATCGCGGCGGGCGTGATCGACAACCACCGCGTCAGCAGTCAGACAAGAAGCCGAGCAATCAGCCTCGCAGAAGTAGCGAGCCGAAGAAGAGTCGCGACGACGGTGCCAAGACAGACAGGCCCGCAAAGGAGGAGAACCAGGTGTCCATCGAAGAACAGACCCCCGTGGTGGAGTCGTTCCTGAAGGGCCTCGTTGACGCGTTTGGCCTCGAGGGTTCGGTCGATGTCACCACCGAAGAGGACGTAATCGTCGCAACCGTCTCCGGTCCGCAGACCGAGGCGATGGTGGGCCCGCGCGGTTCGACTATCGAAGCCATCCACGAACTAACCAAGACAGTGTTGCAGCGTCAGACCCAGGCATCGGCCCGGGTACGACTCGATATCGCTGGATATGGCGAGCGACGCCGGCAGGCACTGGCGATTTACGCCGATCAGTTGATTGACCAGGTCTTGAGAGAAGGCGGCGAGGTCATGTTGGAGCCGATGTCGGCTGGCGATCGAAAGACGATCCACGATGCGGTTGCCCAACGCCCCGGCGTTCGCAGCTATTCGGAGGGTGAGGCGCCGCAGAGGTTTGTGGTGATCGCCCGAGAGTCGGGAGACTCCGAAGAGGAGTAGTGCGTTGTGCGGTGATGGCCCCGGAGCGATACTCCGGGGCCTTTTTTTGTGACAGGGTCCCCCTCCGGGCTTATTGTTCCACGTGAAACATATGAACGGTCCACTCCCCCGTGCCCTCGCTTGGGCGTCTATCGAGCCAGATGGTCGAATGATCGAGCGGTTGTCCATCTTCCGGGATTGGCTGATCGACGAGGCAATCCCGGCGGGCGGGATCGGGCCGCATGAGGTCGACCGGGTCGAGGATCGTCACATGGTCGACTCGCTGCTGTTCGCCGGGGTGTGGCGGGGGAGTGGCCCGGTAATCGATCTGGGTACCGGAGTGGGACTCCCTGGGGTTCCTTTGGCGATCTGCCATCCCGACCGGCACTTCCGTTTACTCGACCGATCGGCTCGACGGGTGTCTTTGGTGCGTAGGGCCGTCCGAGTGTTGGAGTTGCCCAATGTGGAGGTGGTCAAGGGCGACATACTCGACTGCGACTGGTCAGGGTCGAGCGTCGTGACCCGGGCGTCGCTCCCGCCAGACCGTTTCCGGCGCCTAGCGGCGGACAAGGGGATGCCCGAGGAGCTGCTCATTGCCGGGTCGCATAGGGAGCGGCCCGAGGTCGCAGGATTCGAGACGGTAGAAATTCCGCCGGAAATCCTTGACCGGCCGGTTTGGATTCTTAGGATGGGCCGAACGTGACAGCAACAATCATCGCTCTGGCGAATCAGAAGGGCGGAGTGGGGAAGTCCACTACCGCCATTAACCTTGCTGCTGGGATAGCTCTACAGGGCGAAAGGGTGTTGCTGGTGGATTTGGATCCGCAGGGCAATGCCTCCAGCGGCGTCGGAATCGATCGAGGGCGAATTTCGCACTCGACCTACGACGTGCTTCTCAAAGAGACTCCTATCGAAGACGCCTTCGAACCGACCAGCGTCCGCAATTTCATAGTTGTCCCGGCGACGATCGAGTTGGCAGGGGCCGAGATCGAGTTGGTATCTGCCTTTAGTAGAGAGTTGAAGCTACGGAACGCGCTGGCCACGGTGGGTGACGACTTCGATTTTGTTCTCATTGACTGCCCGCCATCGCTGGGTCTCCTCACCGTCAATGGTCTAGCGGCAGCCCACGAGGTCTTGATCCCGATTCAGTGCGAGTATTACGCCTTAGAGGGCTTGTCTCAGTTGCTGCGAAACGTCGAGTTGGTTTCTTCCAATCTCAACCCAGGACTGGAGATTGGGGGAGTGGTACTCACGATGTATGACGGGCGCACCAAATTGGCCAAGGATGTGGTCGATCAGGTCAGAGCTCACTTTGGCGACAAGGCCTATCGAACGGTGATCCCCCGGTCTGTGCGGCTGAGCGAGGCTCCTTCATATGGCGAGCCGATCGAGACTTTTGACGGCATGAGTCGGGGAGGTATCGCCTACCGAGAGTTGTCGCGCGAGTTTCGCCGACGACACGGACGGGAGGATGTCAGATGACTTCTCGTCGGGGCGGTTTAGGCCGGGGGCTCGAAGCGCTGATCCCCACCGAGCAGGGGGGGTCTCAGACCTTCCAGAATATTCCAGTGGACTCCGTCACGCCCAATCCGCAGCAGCCTCGGACGCTCTTCGACGAGGAGTCTCTGGCTTCGCTGAGCGAATCGATTGCTGAGATTGGTCTCCTGCAACCGATCGTCGTTCGTACAACCGATGCTGGGTTTGTGCTCGTTGCGGGGGAAAGGCGGCTACGGGCGGCGAAGCGGGCAGGACTAACCGAGATTCCGGCGTATGTCCGGCCGCCAGGTGATGACTCGGGATCTCTCATCGAGGCGTTGGTCGAAAACCTCCAGCGCGAAGACCTGACCCCGCTCGAGGAGGCCGC
Source organism: Acidimicrobiia bacterium (assembly GCA_041744795.1). GTDB lineage: Bacteria > Actinomycetota > Acidimicrobiia > Spongiisociales > ZC4RG35 > DATHWB01. The sequence goes on along the minus strand of JBGTKD010000153.1, from coordinate 18,114 downwards.
CGCCTATCAGCAGATGATGGATGAGTTCGAGATGACTCATGCCTCGATCGCCGAGCGTGTGGGTAGGTCCCGTTCTGCTGTCAGTAATGCGCTCCGCCTTCTGGCTTTGCCGCCCGGGGTACAGGTCTTATTGGAGACCGGGGCGTTGAGCGCCGGCCATGCCAGGGCATTGCTGGGAACTGACGACATCTCCTATGCCGAACACATCGGTCGCAGGGCCTCAGACGAGGGTTGGAGCGTGAGACAGGTCGAGGAAGCGATACGCGATCGTGAACGGGCCACGCCGAGTCGAGCACCCAAGATGAAAGAACTCAGGCCAGTGGAGATCATCGAACTCGAACAGCGGCTCACTGATCAACTCGGTACAAAGGTGTCGATCGACTACCGGTCCAAAAAGGGCAAACTGGCGATCTCGTTTTCCAGTCTCGACGAGTTGGAAAGCCTGTATCGGCGCTTCTTCAGCTGACCGGTTCGCTCCACTGGCTCGAAACCTCCGGTTTTGAGTTCACCTCTTTTGGGTAGTTCCCTACCTGGCAAGAGAGAGGCCGCATGACGCAGATGACCGAAACGCCCAGCACGCCCGATATTGCACTCAAACTCGGCGATGGTGTCGGAGCAGCGGACAGAACCCATGCCGAGGAGGTCATCGACAGCCTGGTGGCCAAGGCATCGCGACCGGTGATCTTCGCTCGAGTGAAACTCCACATCGATGAGGCGCGACCACGCGATGAACAGGCGCTCGCTCAGGGCACCCTTGACATGAGCGGAACGCTCATCAGGGCAGAGTCCGCAGCCCCGACCATCTCAGAAGCAGTCGACGTTTTGGCCACCCGCCTCGAACGGCGAATGCGTCGGATTACCGAGCAACGGGAGGATGAGAGCCAGCGCCCGCCGTCCACGCCCGAGGGTCAATGGCGCAGTGGCGACCTGCCCTCGGCCCGCCCCACCTACTTCGCCCGTCCCAAAGAGGAGCGGAACATCGTTAGGCGCAAGGCTTTCTCACCCTCTTTCTCGAGCATTGACGAGGCTCTCTTCGACCTCGAGGTACTCGACCACCGCTTCTTTCTCTTCACCGATGCCGGCACCGGGGAGGACGCGATCGTGTTCGAAACTGAAGACGGTGTGGCCGTCAGAACCGTTACCGGTGTAGCGCCGCCGCACACCCATGATCATGCCGAGCTCGCTGTCGACTTGCGGCCCACCCAAGAGCTGGCAGACGTCGAAGCGGCAAACCGTCTTGACGTGTCGGGGGCCCCCTTTATCTTCTTCAGACAGGCCGGTTCAGGCCGTGGCGCGGTGCTGTACCGCCGATATGACGGTCACTACGGAATCATCGAACCGGCAAGTTGAACGGCGGGGCCAATCACCAACTAGCTTTCCCCACCCTGTGGATGAATCTGGGAATAAATCACACGCGTGTAATTTATGCAAAACCATCTCGTGAGGGGTTCACAGGGGGCTGATTCCTCGGTTCGAGGACCTCGGGAGCGGGAGGCCGCAGTTGCGGCGCCACAGCGGCGCTCAGAGGCTGTCAGGTGAGAAATTCGGCCAGTTCAGCGACGATCTGGTGCTTCGGGCGGGCTCCGACGATGCGCTTCTTTTCAACACCGTCCTGGAACAGGATCATTGTCGGAATGCTCATCACGTCGAAGCTGGCGGGTGCCTGAGGGTGGTCGTCGATGTTGAGCTTGCCGATGGTCAACTTGTCGGAATGCTCAGATGCGATCTCTTCGAGCACGGGAGCCACCAGGCGGCACGGTCCACACCACTCGGCCCAAAAGTCGACTAGAACGGGCAAGTCGCCGTTGATGGCGTCCTGGAAGGTGGTGTCGGTGAGCGTGATCGTGTTGTCTGACATTGGGGTCCTTCTCCTGGCGAGGTCTTTGGGGGAACGTTGAAGCCCGGGTTCTATTCCGGGGTGTCGGCTAGCGCGGCCAATGCATGCTCGGCGTCAATCGCTGCCTGGCAGCCTGTTCCGGCCGCCGTCACGGCTTGACGGTACACCGAGTCGGCGACATCACCCGCCGCGAAGACTCCCGGAACCGAAGTCTGGGTGCTCCGCCCCGGCAAACTGATGTATCCCTTGTCATCCAGATCGAGTTGGCCGATGAACAGCGGAGTGGTGGGGGTGTGGCCGATCGCGACAAATACACCATCGGTGGGCATCAAGCGCGAGTCTCCAGTCACTGTGTCGATCAGAGTGACGCCGGTCACCTCATCCGCACCGTGGATCTCGGTGATCGCCGCATTCCACACGACAGAGATCTTGGGGTTCTCCATTGCTCGTTGGCCCATGATCGCAGAGGCGCGAAACTCGTCTCGGCGGTGAACGATCGTCACTTTCGAGGCGAACTTGGTGAGAAACGTGGCCTCTTCCATCGCGGAATCTCCTCCGCCTACGACCACTAATTGCTTGTCGCGGAAGAAGAAGCCGTCACAGGTGGCACAGGCGCTCACTCCGCGACCGGTCAGGCGCTGTTCACCGGGGACGCCCAGCCATTTGGCCGTCGCTCCGGTGGCAACAATGACCGTTTTGGCCAGGTACTCGTCTGCGCCCGCCCTGATGATGAATGGGTGCGCTGAAAAGTCGACCTCGGTCACGTCGGTTGTCAGAAGACGAGCGCCGAAACGCTCTGCCTGCTTGCGGAAGTGGTCCATGAGTTCAGGCCCCAAGATCCCGTCAGGGAATCCGGGGTAGTTCTCGACATCTGTGGTAATCATCAGCTGACCGCCGCTGATTGCTCCCTCGAAAACGAGCGGGGAGAGGTCGGCGCGAGCCGCGTACAGAGCGGCGGTGTACCCGGCAGGACCGCTTCCGATGATGATGACGTTTTCGACGTCCGACATGTCAGTCCTCTGAGCTTGGGGTGCGCTTCCGCCAGATCAACGCGCCACCGATTGCAAATAGTCCCGCGATGACTCCGTGCGCACCTGCGGTCGTGAGCGGGATAGCCAGGGCGCGATGAAGGGTGAGGAAGAGGAATATCACGGCGAGCAGTGCGAGTACCGCTAGCGGTAGGGCAAGAGACACCGTCGTGATGACGCGGGCCACCCGGTCGATAGTCATAGACCGGATCCGGGTAGCGACCATCTCGAGCAGTTCGGCGAGCCTGCGGGGTAGATCCTCCATCGCTGGCGATGCTACAGCGCCGCGCGGGGGATCAATCGGTTATGGGCGTGCAGGTGTCACTGTCGTAGGTGGTGATCGTCGGGTTGGTGTGATCACCAGAGAAGAAGGTCTCAACTCGGATCCCGTCGACATCTGAGAGGATGACACCGAGCAAGGGTCCTTCGACAACTGCACCGCACAAGGCTCCAAATCCTTCTGCGTCGGCCACGCCGAACTCAACCGGCTGTTCTGCCACTCCGGCGGCCATCTCTTCGAAGAGGTAGGCCAGTGCCTCTGGATCCTGGACACCGGTCGCATCGACAAACCACGGAAACCCGCCGCCCTTTCCGCCAGTGTCCTCGGCCGTCTCCTCGAAGATCCTGAGGTCTTCGTCACCCATGGCCTGCATTGCGTCACCGGCCGCTTCCCTCTCTGCAGCAGCAAAATCTTCAGACGAGGCGATCGTCGAGTCGGCGGCGGTCAACACATTGCCGGAGTCGCTTGCGAAGTTGTTGAGCACGCCGACACCGGCCACGACGACGAACACAGCGGCTGTCGAGGCGGCTACCGCGAGAAAGCGACGCTGCCACGGCGACACCCCACTCCGGGCGGGGGCGACACCGTCGAGAACGCTGCGCCGCACATTGGTCCGCTCAGAGTCACTCATGGCGGGGGCAGGGGCGGTGGCGAGGATCGAACGGATCTCACGGTGAGTGTTGAACTCCTGACGACAGGTCTCACACGAGTCAACGAGCTGGGCGGCGCGCGTTTCGGCTGCTCCCGTGAGAAAACCGGAGGCGTGCTCGGCGATCAGATCGAGGTCGTGGCTATGCATCATCGGTCCTTTGACGCCGCGGTTGGTCCATCAGGTTCCCGAGTTTCTCGGCGAGTAGACGGCGTCCGCGGAACACACGGGACTTAACGGTTCCCGGCGGGACATCGAGAATGTGGCCAATCTCGGCGATAGAAAGCCCGTGGATGTCGGAAAGGACGACCGCTGCCCGGAACTCTTCGGGCAGTTCGGCGAGCGCCTTCTCGATGTCGGGACGCACTTCGACTGCGTCGAACGGCTCATTGGCTGACCTGTCAGGCTGGTCGTGGTGCTCCGGCAGCGGTTCGGCTCGACGCCGCTTCTGTTTGCGGAGCATGTCGAGACAGGTGTTGGTGGCAACCCGATACAACCAGGTGGTCACTGCAGACTCTCCAGAGAACTTGCCCGCCTTTCTGAAGACGGTGAGGAAGGTCTCCTGGGTGGCGTCGAAGGCTGCTTCCCGGTCGCGCATCATCCGCATGGCAACTGCGAAAACCATGTCCTCGTGACGGTCCATGAGTTCGGTGAACGCCGCCCTGTCACCGCTGGCCGCCCGCGCCATGAGGTCCCGGTCGCGGTCCGGTGAATTCATGCCCGGAATCGTACTTCTGAGATCTGCGTCGAATGGTCGTCTACATCGAGGAACGGAAGGTCTGTGAACCACAGCACCCAAGTCCCTCCTTGCCGGATCGGAAGTTGGTGGTGGGGGGTGGCCGGCCCGACGCGGCCCCGAACCACCACATCCCAGGTGTCCGGCTCCACTCCAGACGCGGCCCACGCGATCTCATAGGAGGTCCCCAATTCCATTCCGGTGACGATTATCTCAAACGGGATGCCATCTACTTCGAAGGCCACCCCCACACCGGGTTTGAGCAGCGACAGCGGATCGCGGTATCGCTCGGTTCTCCACAACGAACGAGAATCGCCGTCGGTGATATTTGCCAGCCGATCATCATTCTCCATTCCGTCACCGAAGGGATCGATGCTTCGGACCGACACGACAGCGAGGTTGGAAAGGGGAGGGCCCGGTTCTGGCGCTCCCGGGGACGGTTCGACTGTTGTGGAGGTAGGCAAAGCGACTCTGTCTGAGACGATTGTGGTGGTTGGAAAAAGTGGCGCCCTGTCGGCGTCCTCGGTGAGTGCTCGACCCAAACCGATCAGCATGATTCCGACAAGAACGAGTCCGCCTGCCAGGTAGAGAAAGTGCCGGGAACGCTCCGGGGAGACTGTCGGAGCGGGGATAGGCGAGGGCGCAGCTCGCAACAAGTCAGCGAACTGGCGGGCATTCAGATGGCCTTTCTGCGCTGATCGCAGAGCGTGATCCACATCTCGGTCGAGTCCGTCAACTATCTCGGACGGAGGCGGTCCGCCAGGAGGCGTTCCGGTGAGCCCGATTTCCAGCGTTGCCGCCAGCGACCGTACGTCGTCGATCGCTGTGTGATCTACCGGAACCCGTCCAAACGCCCCAAGCTGCGCTGGATGTGCCACCGTGTGAAACACGGCCGAAGGATCTATTGCCCCGTGCAAATGACGTTCACGGTGGAGAGCAGCGAGCGCATCCGCCAGGCCGGCGGCATTGGGAAGAAACTCCTCGACATCCAGGGTGCCGTCGGCACTGAGGCGGTCTGCGATAGTCACTCCGCCGGTCCACTCGCTCACCGAGTAGGCGCCGCTCTCGAGCTCCTCGGCGTCGTAGACCGAAGCCATATGAGCGTGGTTGACGACCGCTGCTGACTGCATGGCCCGCAGGAACTCGATACGTCTCTCCTGGGAGGCTTCAGGTCCTAGAAACCGGATTAAGACCGGCCGGCTCAACGACTCATCAGTTGCCAGCCACTGTTCGAGATCGTCATCGCGAGATAGACGCACCTCGAGTCGATACCGGTCGGGCAGGCGAGGTGGCATTCAGACCTGCTGGTAGGCAACGCCGACGGTGCCGGGTCCAGCGTGGGTACCGACCACCGGTCCGAGCTCGGCGATCACAACGTGGTCGCCAACCGCGGTTCGGATCGTCGCGACGAGTTCGTCGAAGTCGTCTGCTCGGCCTCCGAAGACAGCCATGCGAGGGGAAGCGGAGTTCGCCAGAGCACGCTCGATGATGTTTGTCCGGGCCTTCGAACGAGTCCTGACTCTCCCGGCTGCGGCTACCACGCCGTCTTCCACCGTGATTATCGGTTTGACCTCGAGCATTCCGCCGATGAGTGCCTGGGCGGTCCCGATACGCCCACCCCGTCGAAGGAACTCGAGGGTGTCCAACGCTGCGACGATCCGCATAGCGCCGGCAGATTCACTGGTCGCAGCTACGACGGCATCGATGTCAGCACCTTCCGCCGCCACTTCAGCTCCCGCCATCGCGGCTAGCCCGAGGGCCATCGACACGCTGCGGGAGTCGATGACCTTCACGGCCAGCTCGGGGAAGTTCTCGGCGGCGATGACGGCTGACTGATGGGTGGCGGACAAAGCGGACGAAAGGGTCACGACCACAACACCGTCGGCTCCTTGATCAGCCAGTGCGGCGTAGGCGTCCATGAATGATCCGGCACTGGGCGCAGCGGTTTCCGGGAGCCCTTCGCTGCTGTCTAAGCGTGACCAGAATGCTGCGTTGTCGAGATCTACTCCGTCGGTGAATGTCTCGTCTCCGAACCGGACGGTCAGGGGCACCACGGTGATACCCAGAGAGTCACAAATCTCACCGGGCAGATCGCACGAGGAATCGGTGACAAGCCGGATCATGGTCCGAACCGGAGGATCGTCAAGCGGTTTGGAAGCACGGTGAAGTGTTCAGACCGATACATCTGGGCCGCTCTCTCGTTGTCCATCTGCGTGTTGAGCATCATGGTACGGGCACCCCTGCTACGTGCCCACGCCATCGAGCTGCGAAGTAGCAGGCGTCCCAGGCCCCCGCCTTGGGCCTCTGGCCGAACGGCGATGCGCTGGAGGTATCCGATCTCGCTGGAGACGCCGATGATCGCAAAACCTTGCCCGCCTTGGAGTGTGAGCATCGTCGAGTCGGGCGTGGCTTCGAGAGCGTCGGCCAAACCGAGCCTGCCGACCCGCCAGTCGCCGTCGAAAGCTACCGAGTCGATACGTACAGCTTCCACACGATCGGCTTCTGTCGAGATCCTGACACCTTCAACTTTCGGAACGTTCCTGCGTAAATCTCGCTCAAGTAGCAGTAGTTCGAGATGCGGCTCGAAGCCAGCAGAGCGGAACACTCTGTCCGAACCCCGCATCGTCGGCGGAGAGTGAACAGAACTGGCTCCTGCGTCGGTCAGGCTCAAGGCGCAGCGGCGGACGAATTCAGTTGATGCCCGTTCCACTCGGAGGAGGGCGTCGACGCTGTCGTCGTGCAGCGGTCTTGCCACACCCTTCCACCACCCGGCGCGGAGCGTGACGAGTCCGGGCCAGTCACCGTGAAGGGTGACGGATCCGGTTCCATTGATCTGCCGCACAGTGGCAAAGTAGCGGCGTGGAAGTTCTCTATGTCACTCACCCGGCTTTCGCTGAGCACGACACCGGGGCGTGGCATCCGGAGCGTCCGGCACGTCTCACGGCAGCGGAGAGGGGAGTCTGGTCCTCGGGTCTGGGGGTGAGCGTCGTTCAAGCAGAGCGTGTCGATCCTGATCTGCTCGCAGACGTTCACTCTCCGGCATATGTGGCTTCGATCGAACGTTTTTGTGCTGCCGGTGGCGGTCCCCTCGATGCCGACACGGTTGCGGTCAAGGCCTCCTGGGATGCGGCGCTACGAGCCGCTGGCGCAGGCCCCCAGGCGGCTGCTCTCCTTGAGAATGCAACAGATACCACCGCCTTTCTCGCGGTTCGTCCCCCCGGGCACCATGCCTTGATCGACCAGGCCATGGGTTTCTGTCTGTTCAACAATGTTGTCGTGACAGCTGCCTGGCTGACGGCTCGCGGCAAGCGGGTGGCCATCGTGGACTGGGATGTTCACCACGGAAATGGCACCCAGGCGATGACTTGGCACAACCCCGACATCCTCTATGTGTCGACCCATCAACACCCTTTCTATCCGATGACGGGTGTCATCGGGGAGCGCGGTGGCCGGGGTGCGGAAGGAACCGTCATCAACGTGCCGCTGCCCTCCGGAACGGGGGGCGACGTATATCGCGAAGCGATGGAAAGAGTGATCGCGCCAGCGGTGAGATCCTTCGCTCCTGATTGGCTGCTCGTATCCGCCGGGTATGACGCCCACGCCGACGACCCGTTGGCCGACTTGCGCCTCGGAGAGTCCGACTACGGAGCGATGGCCAATTCCCTGGCGGCTCTGTTGCCCGCCAATCGGATAATGGTCTTCCTAGAGGGTGGATACCACCTGGCGGCCATCACCTCATCCGTCGCCCAAACCCTGAGAGGGATCGCCGGGCGCCACGACGTGAGTGCCCCGAGATTCACGTCATCAGCGGCGGCGTTCGATGTTGTCGCCCAGATCGAAGGACTGGTCGGCTGACTTGATGGCCGAGCGTCGTCTCGACGAACCGCCAACGATGATCCGAAACCAGTTCAAGCGCCCCCGGTCACAAGCCGATAGAACGAGTAACGATCCTTCTGGGAGGCTGTGAAATGCCATTTGACGAACTGCTGCGCCGCGCTGTCGACTCGCGGGCATCCGATATCCACCTCAAGGTCGGATCGCCACCAGTCATCCGCATTGACGGCGAACTGCGGCGGTTGGCCGACCTGGCCTCGTTGAAACCCCAGGACGTCGAAGCATTCGCCCAGGAGATATTCTCAGAGAAGGCGGCTGCCGCTTTCGAAGCTACAGGCGAGGCTGATTTCGCATGGGGAAGACCCGACCTGGGTCGGTTCCGGGTGAGCGCCTTCCGCCAGCGCGGATCGTTCAGCCTTGTACTGCGAAGGGTTGTCCCCGGGGTACCGACGCTCGATCAGCTTGGACTCCCTGCGATAGTTCGCAAGATCGCGGCTGAGGCGCGGGGTCTCGTTCTCGTCACAGGCCCGTCGGGATCCGGAAAATCAACGACGCTGGCGGCCCTCGTGGAACACATCAACCAGACACAACCCGTCTCGATCATCACTGCCGAAGATCCCATCGAGGTTCTGTTCCCTGACAAAATGGCTGTGGTGGCCCAGCGCGAGGTGGGTGTCGACACATCCGACCTTGCCTCGGCGATCCGCAAAGCAATGCGTCAGGATGCCGACGTGATCATGGTTTCGGAGATCAATGACTTCGCGACGGCCTCAGCGGCTGTCGCAGCGGCAGAGACCGGCCATCTGGTCCTTGGCGCTATGCACACCCGCGACCCACTCGACACTATCAACCGTTTCGTCGAGTTCTTCCCCGAGGCTCGACAGGCGAGCACCCGACGCCAGGTCGCCGGTCTTCTGCGAGGCATCATCTCCCAGCGACTCCTCGACACCGCTGACGGCAGCGGACGGGTACTCGCGACCGAGATAATCACCGGACACGGGCGCGTCGGTGAGCTGATTGCCGAGGGTGCAGACGCCGCATTGCTGATCGAGGCCATGAAGGACAGCGAGTTTTTCGGAATGCAGACCTTCGACCAGGCCCTGCTTCATCTCGTCACCCAAGGGCGCGTCGGGTTGCCATCGGCGCTGCCGTATGTCAGGAACTCGCACGAGTTCCGGGCCAAGGCTCTGGAAGCTGGCGTCGAAGTCTGAGCTAGCTCGTCGGCTCCGGCTGTTCCGGTGACCACCGGTAGCCTGAGCCGCGATGATCCCCGAACGGCTCCGCTGGCTTGTTGAGGACGGGTCGCCGACTGTCGAGTTGGCCGCCCGATTTCTCGAAGCCGGACACACGATCTATCTCGTCGGCGGCTCGGTGCGTGACGCCCTCCTCGGTCGCGAGGTCGAAGATCTCGACCTCACCACTGACGCACGTCCGGAACAGATCCGCGCTGTGCTCGCTGGATGGGCGGACTCCATCTTCGAGGTTGGTGAGGCTTTCGGCACGATCGGAGTGCGCAAACAGGACTGGCTTTTCGAGATCACCACGTTTCGATCCGAGGTCTATCGGTATGAGTCGCGCAAGCCGCGTGTGACGTTCTCGGATCGAATTGAAGACGACCTTGTGCGTCGGGACTTCACGATCAACTCCATTGCGCTCAGGCTTCCGGCCACCGAGACGATCGATCCCTGCGGGGGCCTGGCCGACCTGGCCGCGGGTGTGTTGCGCACCCCCGCCGCACCCGAGGAGTCCTTTTCAGATGATCCCCTGCGGATGCTGCGGCTGTTCCGATTTCAAGCGACCCTGGGTTTCGCCCCGGACCCCGCCGCTTTGGCAGCGGTCCGTGAGATGGGAGACAGGCTCGAGATTGTCTCAGCCGAGCGGATACGTGACGAATTTTCGAAACTGATCACGGCCGAGGATCCCGGTCCGGCGCTGGCTGAGCTAGTCGCGTCGGGACTTTCTGACCACTTCATGCCCGAGCTGTCGAGGTTGGCAATGGAACAGGATCCAGTTCACAAGCACAAAGACGTATTGGCACACACAATCGCCGTGGTCCAGAAGGCGTCTCCTGGGTTGCGTCTGAGAATGGCCGCTCTGCTCCATGACATCGGCAAGCCCGACACCCGCTCCTTCGGTGACGGCGGGGTGACTTTCCATCACCACGAGGTTGTCGGGGCACGTATGGCCAGGGATCGACTGCGGGCGATGCGATACCCCAACGAGTTCGTCTCCGATGTCCGTCAGCTCGTCTTCCTCCACCTGCGACCCCACACATTGAAGATGGGATGGACCGACTCGGCCGTGCGGCGCTATGTCCGCGACGCGGGAGCGCTACTCGACGATCTCAACGAACTTGTGCGATGCGATGTCACCACGGGAAACGCCCGACGAGCCACCGCCATCCAGAATCGGATAGACGAACTCGAAGTTCGTATCGCCGAGCTGCGCGAGCAGGAAGCGATCGAGTCGCTTCGGGCTCCGATAGACGGAAATGACGTGATCTCCTACCTGGCCATCAACCCCGGTCCCATGGTCGGGGAGATCATGGATATGTTGTTGGAGCGCCGGATCGATGAGGGCCACTACTCGGTGACCGAGGCCTATTCGATGGCCAGAGAGTGGGCGCTGGGCAGAGGCCTCTCTGATCCGGGCCCACCACCCCCGGAGTCCGAAGAGGAATGAAGTCGAGCCCGGCGCTCGCTCTGGTTCTGGTCATCGCCTGCTCGGCACCCGCTGTCCCTGTGACCGATTCGGTGGCTACCACCACTACTACGACCCTCGACACCACGACTTCCGTGACGGCGAAGGTCGTCGGGATCGATGCGGCTCCCGGCATTGGTGATCGCATGTTCCCGGAACTCGGAAACGCAGGATTCGACGTCATCTCATACGAGATCGACCTGTCGTTCGACGCTGCACTTGCGACAGTGGGGGGCGTGGTCACCATCGATGCGATAGCGGAGGTGGATTTGAGGTCCTTCACGCTCGACTTCGTGGGTCACACAGTCGACTCGGTAGAGGTGGACGGCCAGTCGGCTGCCTACGTACGAGAGCCGCGGGACATGCGGATCACACCGGTCGAGCCCATTCCTGCGCACACGCCTTTCACAGTCGTGGTGGGCTATCGAGGGTCACCCGAGCCTGTGGCTCTCACCGACTTTCCCTTCCCGACCGGATGGCAACGAGGCGATAGCGGATCACTGTTCCTCTTCTCTCAGCCAGACGGGGCCTCCGGGGTATTCCCAACCAACGATCATCCGCTCGACCGAGCTGATGTCTCCCTGCGAGTATCGGTCCCCGCCCCCCTTGTCGTGGTGTCAGGAGGTACGGCACACCCTGTGGAGATCGACGGGGATCTGACCGTCTATAGGTTCGAGATCCCCGACGTTGCGCCGTATCTGATTCCCTTGGCTATCGGATCCTTCGAGCCTCTGACTACTCCCGACGGTGTCGTGACCTGGATGGGCGGGGGTGCTCGGCTTCCGTCTGGATTCGACCGCCAACTCGAGATCCTGCGATTCATGGAGTCCGACTTGGGTCCCTACCCCTTCGAGTCATCTGGTGCGGTGGTCGTTTCCTCGGATTTTCCGGCCGCGCTGGAGACTCAGACCCTTTCCACCTACACCACTGCAAGTGCCGCCTGGGGAGAAGCAGTCATCGCCCACGAACTAGCTCATCAGTGGTTCGGCAACGAGATCGGCCTAGGTCAGTGGAATGACATCTGGCTCAATGAGGGTTTCGCCACGTTCATGACGTGGCGCTGGATCGAGCACGACCAGGGCCGCGAACGATACGAGGATGAGGTGCGTAGAGCGTGGAATGCCATGGCTGCGGCCGACGTGCCCGCCCCCGACTTTCCACCTGGTCAGGAACTCTTCCACGTCAGCGTATATCTGCGCGGCGGGCTGGCTGTGGCCGCTCTCCGCGACTTCGTCGGAGACGATGAGTTCTTCGGGTTCGTCCGCTCTTATGTGGCAGGGTTTTCCGGCAAGACCGTCACGACCGAGGCATTCCTGACCTTCGTTCTCATTCTGCTCGGTCCCACTGCCGAGGAATTGGTCATCGATTGGACCCGGAATCCGGAGATTCCGCCTCTGTGGTTGGACTGAGCGGCTGTTCTGATTCGTATCACTATACGCATATGCGTATAGTGACGCCGTCTTGACCGGGAAGTGACTTTGTGAAGGTGGCGGTACTTGGTGCGTCCGGGTATGCCGGAGGAGAGCTGGTGCGGTTGCTCGATGAGCATCCGGCAATGGAGCTCGTCCACCTGGGTGCCCACTCTCGAGCGGGAGAGCGTTTAGGCACCGTTCATCCGCAACTCGCCGATGGGGACCGACGGCTCGGAACCAACGACGACATTCCTGACGGCGTCGATACGGTATTTCTGGCGCTGCCTCACGGTGCGTCGTGGGAGATCGGCGAACGTCTTGCATCGGAGGGGCGGACAGTTGTCGATCTAGGCAGTGACTATCGCCTCGATAGCCAAGCGCGCTACCGGGAGGCATACGGAGAACCGCACCCCTTGCCCGATCGGCTCGGTGACTGGCGCTACGGCTTGCCCGAACTCTTCGACCTGTCAGGTGCCCGCCGGGTGGCATCGCCTGGGTGCTATCCGACAGCCGTGCTTTTGGCGATCCTGCCGTTCGTCAGCGCCGGGATTGTCGACCCGAACAGTCCCATCGTTGCCGACTGCATGAGCGGAGCGTCCGGGGCTGGACGGAGCCTGAAAGACGAGCTGCTCTTTGGCTCCGTTGCCGAAGGCGTCAAAGCCTATTCGGTCGCCCGGCACCGCCACCGCCCAGAGATCGAGATGGCTATCGAACAAGCAACGGGTCAGACGCCAAAGGTCATTTTCACTCCGCATCTCGTTCCGATGCAGCGTGGCGAGTTGGCAACGGTCACAGCTTCTTTGAACGACGGATTGACCGCTACAGAAGCAAGGGCCATCTTGACGGACGCTTACGCCGGGCGGCCGTTTGTGACCGTTATCGACCAGCCGCCCCAGACGCGGTGGGCGGTCTCGTCCAACAGGGCGTTCGTTTCTGCCTTCATAGACCGAGGAGTGATCATTGCCCAAGCTGCCATCGACAATCTGGTCAAGGGGGCGGCAGGCCAAGCGATCCAGGCTGCCAATGTGATCACAGGATTGCCTGAAGAGACCGGCCTCCCGGTTGCCGGGTGGATGCCATGAGCGTCGTGGCTCCTCAGGGTTTTCGCGCTGGCGGACTCGCAGCTGGCATCAAGGAGTCGGGCGACCCGGACATGACGCTCATCGTCACCGACCACCCAGTGCCGGCCGTCGCTGTTTTCACTACGTCTTTGACGGCTGCTCCTCCGGTCCAGGTGACCCGCGAGCATCTTGCATCAGGCATGGCCAAGGCGATCGTCGTCAACTCGGGCGCTGCCAATGCCGGGACAGGTCCTGGTGGGATACTCGACGCCCGAATGATGGCGGCGGCCGTGGCCAGGGAGTTGGGGTGTGAGGACACCGACGTCCTGGTGTGCTCAACCGGACCCATCGGCGGTCGCTTGCCGATGGATCGGATACTTGACGCGATCCCGATCCTCGTCTCCGGCCTCGGCGACGGTGAGGAACACGGCCTGGCGGCGGCTCGGGGGATCATGACCACCGACTCCACCGAGAAGGTCGCCGTGTTCCATGGCGACGGTTGGACGATAGGAGGAATCGCCAAAGGCGCTGGAATGGTCCGCCCGGATATGGCCACGATGCTGGCCTTTGTCACCACCGACGCAGTGGCCGAATCCGAGACACTCACAGGCCTCCTCGGCCCAGTGTGCGACGTCACGTTCAATGCCTTGAATATCGACGGCTGTCAGTCCACGAACGACACGGTCATCCTCATGGCATCGGGAGCTTCGGGCATTGACCCGGGAACCGAGAAGCTCGCCGCAGGATTGGAGGAAGTTTGTCGGGCCCTTGCCCTGCAGATGGCCGGCGATGCAGAAGGGGCCTCGAAGGTGGTCACGATCAAAGTCTCGGGCGCAGCCGATGCTGGCTCCGCCCGCAGACTGGGTATGGCCGTGGCTGACTCGGCCCTCGTTCGGTCCTCGTTCTATGGCGGAGACCCAAATTGGGGGCGAATCCTGGCTGCTCTGGGAGTGGCGGGGGAGCAGGTCGAACCGGACCACATAGCGATCTCCTATGCGGGCACGACCGTGTGTGAGAACGGGACGCGTGCCGAGTTCGATGAGGAGGCTGTGTCGTCTCGTTTGGGCGGTGACTTCTCGCTGGGGATCGTCGTCGGTGTTGGCGACGGAAAGGCGACTATTACAACGACCGACCTGACTCCCGACTACGTCGTGTTCAATGGGGAGCGCTCATGACTACCGGCCACGGCGCACCCGATCCTGCCAAGGTTCGTATCGCCAACTCGATGGGCAAGGCATCGATCCTCATGGAGGCCCTGCCTTACATCCAGCGGTTCAGTGGCGAGATAGTGGTCGTCAAGTACGGCGGATCGACCATGGAGGATCCTGGCCTCCAACAGAGCTTCGCCGGTGACATCACGTTGCTCCACACGGTCGGCATTCTGCCGGTGGTCGTCCACGGTGGAGGCCCGCAGATCTCCGAGGCCATGGCGACCGCTGGGATCGAACCAGCTTGGGTCGACGGGTTGCGGGTGACGGACGCCGCGACCATGAAGGTCGTTCAACGAGTACTCATCGGGGAAGTAAATGCCGACATCGTCCGCATGCTTGGATCCCACGGGGCCGAAGCGATTGGCGTGAGCGGCATCGACGCCAGTCTGTTTACAGCGACTCCCAAGGATGAACGCCTCGGGTTCGTTGGCGAGATATCCGGGGTCAACACTGGGCTGATACATCGACTGCTGTCCGAGGGCCTCGTGCCAGTGGTGGCTCCGATCGCTCTCGGCCCCGAAGGTGCGGTCTACAACGTGAATGCCGACACAGCCGCCGGGGCTCTCGCTGCGGCTCTCAACGCCCGAAAACTTGTGTATCTCACCGACACCGAGGGAGTGATGCGCGATATGTCAGACGACTCCTCCCTCATTCAGCGGATGAACCTCACCGAACTAAAGGCACTGCTTCCCTCGATCGAGGGAGGCATGCTCCCGAAACTCACGTCGGTGGCGGACAGCCTGGACGCGGGCGTCAAACGGGCTCACGTGCTCGACGGCCGGGTGCAGCACGTGCTCTTGTTAGAGATGTTCACTCGGGAAGGTATCGGGACGATGGTCACCCAGGATGGGGATGATCGGCCATGAGTTCGATCATCGAGCGGGAAGCCGCCTCTGTGATGCAGACGTACTCGCGTACACCGATCGTGTTCACCCACGGCGAGGGCTCCTGGCTCACCGCCGAAGACGGGAAGCGGTACCTGGACTTTCTCACGGGTCTGGCCGTCGTCTCTGTCGGCCACGCCAATCAGCGGGTGGCCGACGCGGTGGCGTCGCAGATGGGTGCGCTGGTACATGTCTCGAATCTCTTCGTTACCGAACCGATGGTGCGTCTCGCGGAGCGCCTCGCCACGCTTTCGGGTCTCGACCGAACCTTCTTCGCGAATTGCGGAGCGACCGCTAACGAGTCGGCGATCAAACTCGCTCGTCGCTGGGGCCAGACCACCAAGGGACCCGAGTGTTACGAGGTGATATCACTACTCGACTCGTTCCACGGCCGAACGTTGGCCACGCTCGCCGCCACAGGACAGCCGGTAAAGCAGGCCGCTTTCGATCCTCTTCCGCCCGGATTCCATCAGGTGCCGCCCCAGGAGATCGACAAGCTGGCTGACTCAATCACGGACGGGACTGCGGCGGTGATGGTCGAAACAACGCAGGGCGAGGGAGGGGTGGTCCCTCTATCGGCGGAGTACCTCCAGGAGGTGCGAGCGCTGTGCGACGAGAGAGAGATCCTGTTGATCGTCGACGACGTCCAGGCTGGTGTCGGCCGTACCGGAACCTGGTTCTCCTGGCAACAGCTCGGGTTCACCCCGGACATCGCGACCACCGCCAAAGCACTCGCCAACGGGCTTCCGATCGGCGTGTGCATGGCCACTGAACCTGTTGCCGCCGCTTTCCGACCCGGCGATCACGCCACCACTTTCGGCGGAGGTCCAGTGG
Source organism: Acidimicrobiia bacterium (assembly GCA_041744795.1). Classification (GTDB taxonomy): domain Bacteria; phylum Actinomycetota; class Acidimicrobiia; order Spongiisociales; family ZC4RG35; genus DATHWB01. Next base: position 1,648 of record JBGTKD010000153.1, on the reverse strand, counting down.
TGTGCGCGGCCGCGTTGGCGGTGCTCGACGAGATCGAGCATGACGACCTCCTGACAAACGTCGCTGCGCGATCGGGTCAACTAACCGCAGGTCTCTCCGCTTTGAATGGGGTATCGGCGGTGAGGGGGCGAGGACTTCTGCTCGCAGCGATCCTCGACGACCGGGCGGCAGGCGTCGTTGCGCGATGCCTGGATGCCGGTTTGATCGTGAACGCCGTTCGCCCCGATGCGATCCGGTTCGCACCCCCTCTTAACGTGACCGAAGGCGAGGTCGACCTGGCGTTGGAGCGCTTCGCAGCGGCTTTGTGACCCTTGGTGGGTGCTGGCAAGAGAGTCCTCGATTTACGTAGGCGACGTGCGGCATCACGGCGATTCGGGGTAGGTTTCGATAGGTGAGCATCACCGTTCCGACTGCTGAGGTTCGTCCCCAGTCGACGGGGGGACCTCGACGGAGTGCGGCGACCTTCTTGGCAGTTGGCGTGCTGGCTGTAGGCCTTGCGTGGCCCGCGCTGCCGTTCGCCGCCGCTCCTTCTGTGATCGAAGCCGATGCCGCCGCCCTTGCTGTCGCGGCCCCGGAGGTTGGTGTTCCCGCTTCCTCGGGCGAGTCTCTTTGGCGACCGCCGCTCATCCTGCCTTTGGCGGCCGAACGGATCATCGGCGTCGGCACAGTTGTCCTGGCGATTGCTCCGGACGGCCTGTGGCCGGTATCGATGCTCGGAGCCGACGGCCAGTGGCAACGCCTGTTGGGACTGTCGCCGTCCTTCGCGCTCTCCTCCGATGTAGCTGTTCCGAACTCCGGTGGCTTCTTCATTGTGGGTTCGAGTCACGACCGGTCTGTCGTGCTCGACTTTCGACAGGACGGCCGATTCAACGGAGCTCGCACCGTTTTCGGAATCACCGCTGGAGCCCTCGTCCAGGTTGAAGGCGAAGTCGTGATTTTCGATGAGGTCGAGGCGACGGGGAGCCGTGTCTCTGAGAGCATCGAGTCGTTCCAGACGCCGGGACCTGTGGCGCAGTCTGCGTCGTCTGGCGGTTGGCTTGTCATCCTGCTCGCGGACGGAACGGTCCACGCCTCGAACGACCCCGAAGAGGGATGGCAGGCGTTAGGTGATGGCTTTCGCGCCGTGCTCCAGACCGACCCGGTGGTCCTGGTCGGAGAGTCGGTGTCGGTGGGATTGCACACGTTCGATCCAACTGTTGGCCTGTCTCGTCTCGACCAAGCACCCTTTGGTCCGACGGTGGCCTGGGAGTCTTCGCCAGCGGTTTATGACTGGTCCACGCAAGGGGTCTGGCGGTTGACCAAGGACGGCTGGGAGCTTCTTCCGCTGTGGAGTCGTCACGGATTCGACGGAAGTTTCGAGGCGATGGTGGACGGCGTGGCGACTCCGATCGTTGTCGGTGTCGACACGGACGGCCTGCGGGCAATCTGGCGGGCGTCAGGCTGACGGAACGCAGGGGCACCTCAATCTGTTCGTTGAATCCCGCGCATGCGCGGGATGGAACCCTGGGATGTAAATAGCCGCCCACCCGTCCCACGGGCGATAGGTAACGATGCAAGACGACACCTAACGAATCGGCGGCATTTTCATTCATCTAGGGAGTCGCCGCCAGGCGTCATGTATTGCTGGGTATGAATCGGGCGGCGTTCC
>JBGTKD010000152.1:0-2236 GCA_041744795.1 Acidimicrobiia bacterium | reverse complement strand
TAAACCCAGCGCGTCTTCCAGTTCCGCCACACCCGCGAGAGTGGGCCATTCAATGGGGGAGTGGTAGGCCGCCCGGGACTCGAACCCGGAACCTGCGGATTAAGAGTCCGTTGCTCTGCCAGTTGAGCTAGCGACCCAGGCTGGGGCAGCATAGCCGCGGCCCCGTTGGGTCTAATAGTCGGCCAAGCTCGGATGACTCCGACGAGGCTGAGGTGTGACACAATCACATGACACGGGCTGTGGCGCAGCTTGGCAGCGCGCCTGCTTTGGGAGCAGGAGGCCGTCGGTTCGAATCCGACCAGCCCGACGTTTACGATTACGTCCCTCGCGGGTGTAGCTCAATGGTAGAGCCCCAGCCTTCCAAGCTGGTTGTGAGGGTTCGATCCCCTTCACCCGCTCGAGTCAGGCCCTGCGTGGGAAGGGCGGCCACTTCGTCTTCGTTTGAACAAGGCCTCGCGGCCCATGCGGTCTCCCGCTATCGGTCGACACAGCGCATCCGCATGTGGCCGTTCACTGCGACGAAGCCGGTCGTGTCGAATCCCCGGTCGAGCCGTGCTTCGAGGTCTGTAACACACGTCGATTGGAACATCGGGTCCCGAACTGTGCCAAAGTCCCGTCAATGTCTGAATCCCCGGTAAGGCGGCTCAGAGTTCTGACGCCATGGCGCAGACAGATCCGGCGCGCAATTCACCGACCCCGCTGGGGCAATTTGCGGCGCCTCCAACCGATGAGCCCGTCCTTCGGCTTCGATCGGGGAACACCGATCGATCGCTACTACATGGCCAAGTTCTTTTCGACACACGGCGAAGTCTTTCGAGGTGTCGCTGGCCAAATTGCCAGCTCCAGCTATCTCAAGGAGTTCGGAGGGAGCCGCATCGAAGAAATCTCGATAATCGACAACGATCCGAGCAACAAGCACGCAACGATTGTCGCCGACCTCGGAGTTGCTGGGAGTCTGCCTTCCGCACACTTCGACCTCCTGGTGGTGACCCAAACCCTGCAATACGTGGAACGACCACAGGAGGTAATCGGATTCTGTATGGAAGCACTGCGCCCAGGCGGATCATTGCTCCTCGCCGTGCCCGCGTTAACGGCACACGATCGACGTGAACCGCCAGAGTGGGACTATTGGCGTTTCTGGCCCGCCGGGCTTCTTCACACTATCCAGCAGGCAGTACCTGAGGCGCGGCACGTGGTGACCGACTACGGAAATCTTGTCGCCGCTATCGCCTTCCTACATGGTTTGAGCGCGGAAGAGTTGGAAAGGAATGAGTTGGATCATCACGACCCTCTTTACCCCGTAGTGATTTGTGCTCGCCTGGATAAGCCGGAGGGGAGTGCGGGTCGGTGATATCTGGCAGCCGCGAAGCCGTGAAGCGCATCGCTCGGCAGGGTTTTGATCGCGTCGCGCGCAACGAAACGTTCGAGAGAGCGGCCTGCTGGAGCGCCGCGGCGCGTGGCCGAGGCATCGCGCTCCTTTGGCACCGCATTCGAGATCAAGGGCCTACAGCCACTGAGCCTGTCAGGGCTGTATCGACGGCAGCGTTCATCGAACAGCTCGACATTCTGCTAGAGCTTGGTGACGTCGTCTCTCTTGCCGAGTTGGAGTTGGCCCGCCGCCGGAGACGCCCGAGCTTTGCACTGACATTCGATGACGACGACCCCGGTCACACCGAGACCACTCTCCCCATCCTGATCGCGCGTGGGCTGCCAGCAACCTTTTTCCTCTCTGGACGCTGGCGCGAGCAGGCTGGGCCCTATTGGTGGGAGGTACTAGAGGCCCGCATCCGCAAAGAGGGCGCAGCAAGAATTGCAGCAAAGTATGGACTACCAGAGGGTGCAGACGCGGAGGAAATCGCTCGGTCACTCGTCGGAACAATCCACGCTTCCGAATTGACGGAAGCAGCCCAAGAGACCCCTTGGCAAACGATGGAGGCACATCAAGCCCGAGCCGTTGCCGCCGCCGGGATGGAGATCGGATTCCACACTCTGCATCATCCTTCGTTGCCGGGACTGGATGAAGTTGGCGTCCGTGCAGCGGTGTCCGTCGGACGAAATGAACTCGCCGATGAACTCGAGACACCCATCGTCCGGTTCGCCTACCCGCACGGGCACACGAATCGATCTGTAGCTGAGGCTGTGCGGGAAGAGGGATACACCAGTGCTTGGACAACTGCGAGGCACGTCGTGGTTCGGGATGGCGACCAAGTGCTGGGCGGTAGGTGGGATCTCGGAC
>JBGTKD010000151.1:0-1674 GCA_041744795.1 Acidimicrobiia bacterium | reverse complement strand
TCCGCGTACTCACGGCCCAACTCCGCTATCTGCTGTCCGACGGACGCAAGCGCCTCCCACTGGCGCTTGAGCGAATCCTCATACTCCCGGGACTTGAGCAACTGCTCGTCGGAGGCTTCGAGGAGAGCGGAAAGTGCCCGTTCCTCGGGCATGTTTGCGAGTTGGACCCTGGCCGCTCGCAGACCTGCGTTTCGAGCGAGGGCCTCGGACTGGGAACCCTTGAGCTGTTGCGCTGCCAAGATCCGATCGGCGATCTCGGAGGCATCGACGGCTTCCACGGCGATCAGGAGCTGCGTGAGGGAAATCGATTGTCCGCCGATCCCCACGGCGAATTGCTCGAGAGGGATGCGCGCGGAGCGCAGCGCGATGGCCTCCTGGCGAAGGCGTCCGATCTGCGACCCTACCTCTGTCTTCGCTACCTCCAGCTTCGCAGCGGTTTGGCGAGTCAACGCGACCTGCTCCTCCGCAGCCGCGGCCTCCCGTACGAGGGTTGCGACTCCCTCGGCAGTGGCAATGGGTGCGCGGAGGTTCTGCTCCGTGTGCGCCACCCATTCAAGCAGCGTGCTCCAAGCGGGCATCTGTTGAGTCGTTGCGGTCTTGACGGAGTCCACGGTGGCGGCCAGCTCACGTAAGGGTGAAGCCTGTGAGGTGTCGGACGAACTGCCTAGTGTGGGAGGAATGGGGAGCGTCAGCGCACGGGTGGCGTCGATGATCCCTTTTATGGTTGGCGCGAGGTCCACCACAGCACCGGTCCGCGAGAGCTGACTCTGCAACTCCGACATGCGATGTTTCAGGATCTCGGCGGCCGTCGCAGCATCGTCTCGGCGCTTGTCGGCGGCGGCCAGAACCTTCTCGAAGCGTGGTACAAGCCGTTGCAACTGGCCAACCCCCAGCAGGTCCGCGAACAATTCGGCTCGGCGTTCGCGGTTGCTCTCGTCGGAGTCCATAAGGCGTGCGAGGCGCTCGCTGCTGAGAAAGTGAGTGCCGACAATCCAGGCCTTCCGCCGGGACATCCGAGCGCGCTGGTCGGCAAAGTCGGTGGCAATACTGGGGACGATGCACTGAAAGAACGCGCTCGGGACATACCGATCCATTGCAACCCCCGGGGATGCTACCCCGACTGTAGTGTCGCCGAGTGTTCGGCAGATCTGCAATGGTCGGGTGCTCTCGACGACCGTGGCACTGACCTGCGTCCTCCGATCACTCGGCGCCAGCTGGCAACGCAGGTCCTGCTCCGGCATCCCCGCAATTCGCTCGATGTGGCCGGTCAGGGCCCATTCGATAGCGTCGCACACGGTGGTCTTGCCGGTCCCGTTCGGTGCATACAGGACCGTCAGAGTTGCCCTCAGATCGAGGGTCAGCTCGTCAGGAACGCCGCGGAAGGCTGAGACGGTGATCGCATCAACGTGAAGCATCAGGTTCTCTCGGGTCCAGCTCGCATGCGGCGCTGATTGCTTCTGAGTCCTTGTCCGCATCGACTACGCTGCGCCACAGCTTTTCGAGCTTCGGGCTTGGAACCGGCAGGGACGTGTTGTCCAGGATGGCGCCGGCAGCCGGAAGGCCCAAGACCGAGACCCGAGAGAACCCGGACCATGGATCGTCGCTGTCGTCGGGCCAGACTATGTACTTCCTGCACACGGACCGACCGAGTTCCAACGGTCGGGGCGAGGGAAG
>JBGTKD010000150.1:0-14125 GCA_041744795.1 Acidimicrobiia bacterium | reverse complement strand
GATCATCGGATCTGCCCAAGGTCCTGAAATCACCCTCGTCGACGGCCGCACCGTCCTGAACTTCTGCGCCAACAACTACCTCGGTCTGGCCGACGACGAACGACTCGTGGACGCCGCCAAGGCCGCCCTGGAGCGGTGGGGCTACGGCATGGCTTCTGTTCGGTTCATCTGTGGAACACAGGAGGTGCACCGCGAACTCGAAGCGCGCATCTCGACTTTCCTGGGGACCGAGGACACGATCCTCTACTCGTCTTGTTTCGATGCCAATACCGGCCTGTTTGAGACGATTCTCGACGAGAATGACTCAATCATCTCGGACTCCCTCAACCATGCCTCGATCATCGACGGAGTCCGGCTCTGCAAGGCTTCCCGGTTCCGATACGCCAACAACGACCTGGAGGACCTGGACCGCCAGCTAGTGGCCGCAGAGGATGCCCGATATCGACTCATCGCAACGGACGGCGTGTTCTCGATGGACGGGGTCATCGCCGACCTCGCGGGGATCTGTGACTTGGCAGAGGAACACGATGCGTTGGTGATGGTCGATGACTCCCACGCGGTCGGCTTCGTCGGAGAGGGCGGTCGCGGGACCCCAGAAGCAACGGGAACCATGGGACGCATCGACATTCTCACGGGAACTCTCGGCAAAGCCATGGGCGGCGCGTCGGGGGGCTACGTGTCGGGACGCAGCGAGATCGTGGCGTGGCTGCGACAGCGTTCCCGGCCATATCTGTTCTCGAACTCCCTGGCTCCTGTGATCGCCGCAACATCTCTGACTGTGCTCGACATCCTCGAGTCGGCCGACGACCTCCGTCGCCGACTGGCAGCCAACAGCGAGCGTTTCCGCAGCGAGATGACGAAGGCAGGCTTTGTCCTGACCGGCCGCGGCCATCCGATCATTCCCGTGATGTTGGGTGACGCGAAGCTGGCAACGGAGATGGCGAACAGGCTGCTTGACCTAGGCGTCTACGTGATCGGCTTTTCGTTCCCGGTGGTACCCGAGGGCCAGGCCCGGATCCGCACACAGATGAGCGCAGCACATGAGCCCGAACACATCGAACAGGCCATACAGGCCTTTGTGACTGTCGGGCGAGACCTCGGAGTCGTTACGTGAGAGCCCTCGTCAAGCCAGGACCCGAGCCGGGTCTGGTCATGCGCGACGAGCCGGAACCGGGCTTCGGAGCGAATGAAGTCCTGATCCGAGTCAAGTACACGTCGATCTGCGGAACCGACCTCCACATCAGAAACTGGGATCCCTGGGCGGCGTCGACGGTTCCGGCCCCAATGGTCGTCGGACACGAGTTCATGGGAGTGATCGCCGATCACGGCGAGAACGTGCAAGGCCTACCCATCGGAAGCCGGGTTTCGGGTGAAGGCCACATCACCTGCGGCCACTGCCGGAACTGTCGGGGTGGGCGACGGAATTACTGCCGCAACCATCTCGGTCTGGGAGTGACAAGACCGGGTGCCTTCGCCGAGTACGTCGTCCTCCCGGCTGACAACGTGTTCCCGGTTCCGGATCACATTGATGACAAGACCGCTGCCATCCTCGATCCTCTAGGGAACGCAACCCACACCGCGCTGGCTTTCGACGTGATAGGTGAAGATGTCCTGATTACGGGCGCTGGCCCGATCGGGTTGATGGGTGCTGCCATCGCGCGTCACATCGGCGCTCGCCATGTCGTTGTCACCGACCTCAACCCCCATCGACTGGCCATGGTGCCTGCTTTCGGAGGAGCCCGACCGGTGGATGTCCGAGCAGAGTCACTATCGGACGTGATGGACGAACTCGGAATGACCGAGGGTTTCGATGTCGGGTTCGAGATGTCGGGTGCGGAACCGGCCTTCAATCAGATGCTGGAGGCGATGAACCACGGAGGCCGAGTAGCCGTCCTGGGCATCCCACCAGGTCCGGTGGAACTAGACCTGAACAACGTCATCTTCAAAGGCCTGACAGTGCGGGGTATCTACGGCAGGCGGATATTCGAGACCTGGTACAAGATGTCGGCGATGTTGGAGTCCGGACTCGATGTTTCGGCTGTCGTCACCCACAGCTTCGATGCCGGATCATTCGAAGACGGCTTCGACATGGCAGCATCGGGCGAGGCCGGGAAGGTCCTCTTGGAGTGGTCTTGAGCGGTTCCGGGTGTGACGCAGACACCTGGGCGCCCTAACCTTCCCGCCGGGCATGCGCCCGACGACCTCCTTAGAAACGGACTCCATGGCAGACCAAGACGACGAATACATCCGCATGCGTGGAACGGTGAAGAAAGTTCTGCGTTCTGCAACTTTCCTCGTGGAACTGGAGGGAGGACTCGAAGTGTCCGCCCGCCCCAGCGGCCGCATGCGTCGCGGCCGAATGATCCGCATCCTTCCCGGCGATGAAGTAGACGTGGAAGTTTCGACGTACGACCCTACGAAGGGTCGCATCGTCTGGCGCTACCGGTGATCTGACGCTGGGCAAGTCCAGCGCTCCGGGATGTGCTATCTGACGGTATGTAGGGTCGGAGCGATGATTTCGGTTCAACTCGCCAAAGATCTGCGGGCAGCCGGCCTCGACTGGCACCCCCGGCCATTCGACTTCTTCCACATCCCCGACAGGGACCTGGATGAGAGAAGGTTCGTCATCGCCGACCTGTCTGTAGACATCCAGCCCTTGGCAGACGGCATCGCCGCCATCACCTTCAACGGCGCCGTCGAATGGTCCCTGGACTACATACTCCAACAGGACGTTGTTTGGCTCCCAACCGAGTCCCAGATCAGAGAGGCACTCGGTGATCTGACACGATCGTTGGAACGCACAGGCCGAGGCTGGACATGCACGATCGCCCTGCCCGACGGTGCGGAAAGCCACCACGCAGCCTCTGCCTCGGACGCCTACGGCCTCGCCGTGCTGTCGTTGCTGTCCCGGGGCCACGAGTTTTCTAGAGACGAAGGACCGACGCCCCGAATCGGACCGGGGTGAACCCGGCTGACGGCCGGGTCTTCCTCGTTAGCCTTTGAGTGTGGAATCACCCCTCGTTCGACTGATCCGCTACGCCCGTCCGCACCGAGCCAAGATGGTCGCTGCCGGGGTCTACTCCGTGCTGAACAAGATCATGGACATAGCCCCGGAGATCCTCATCGGTGGCGCCATCGACATCGTCGTCCGCGGAGAAGGCTCATTTCTGAGCAACTTCGGTGTCGTCGACGTGCGGGCACAGTTCGTCGTACTCGGCATTCTCACGTTCGTGGTGTGGGGCTTCGAGTCGCTCTTCGAGTACCTCCAGGGCATCGGGTGGCGCAACCTCGCCCAGACCGTGCAGCACGAGTTGCGTATCGATGCCTACACCCACATCCAGGACCTTGACGTCTCCTACTTCGAGGACCGCTCGACCGGCGGACTGCTCGCTGTGCTCAACGACGACGTGAACCAATTGGAACGTTTCCTTGACGTCGGCGCCAACGAGATGATCCAGACCTTCACCGCCGTCCTTGGAGTCGGCGTGGTGTTCTTCGTTCTGTCGCCTCAGATAGCTCTGCTTTCGATCATCCCCATCCCGCTCATCATCTGGGGATCAATCAGGTTCACACGAAAGATGGCTCCCCGGTATGCGGCTGTGCGAAACCAGGCTGGCGACCTGAACGGAATCCTGGCCAACAATCTTGGGGGGATCACCACCATCAAAGCGTTCACCGCCGAGCGGAGAGAACGCCTCAGGGTCGAGGATGCGTCGGCTGGCTATCGAACGGTCAACCGGGCAGCGATACGGTTGTCGTCCGCCTTCGTCCCCGTCATTCGCATCGGAATCCTGGCCGGATTCCTGGTGACACTCCTGGTGGGAGGCTTCCAAGCGCTCGACGGGACCCTCGAGCCCGCTGCCTATACGGTGCTGGTCTTCCTCACCCAACGACTGTTGTGGCCCTTGACAAGCCTCGGACAGACGCTCGATCTCTACCAGCGGTCGATGGCCTCGACCAACCGGATTCTCGGTGTGCTCGACACTGAATCTGCAATGGTGGACGGGTCGGCTCGGCTCCCCCGCCCAACGGCGAACATTCGCTTCGAGGATGTCTCGTTTTCCTATGACGTGGGTCATCCCGTGCTGCACGAGGTCGCTTTCGAAATCCCGCCGGGCAACACAGTTGCCATCGTTGGGTCAACAGGGTCCGGCAAGACCACGATCGTCAAGCTGCTCCTCCGCTTCGCGGACGTCAACTCAGGGACGATCACAATCGATGACCACGACTTGCGAGACGTCACTCTCCGATCGCTGCGCGACGCAATCGGACTAGTCAGCCAGGACGTCTTCCTGTTTCACGGAACGGTTGCTGAGAACATCGCATATGGTCGGCCGGATGCTCCTGAGAGCGAGATCGAAGCGGCCGCCAAGGCCGCTGAAGCCCACGACTTCGTCCTTTCCCTTCCTGAGGGCTATGCCACGATCGTCGGCGAGCGAGGCCAAAAGTTGTCGGGCGGTCAGCGACAGCGCGTATCAATCGCCCGAGCGATCCTGCGTGACCCGGCGATTCTCATCCTGGATGAGGCGACATCAGCGGTGGACAACGAGACCGAGGCAGCCATTCAGCGATCGCTGCGGTATGTGTCCAAGGACCGCACCACGCTGGTCATCGCTCACCGTCTCTCGACGATCCGTCACGCCGATCGCATACACGTGCTCGAACAGGGACGGATCGTCGAATCGGGCACACACGATGAGTTGGTGAACCTGGACGGCGTGTACGCCGGACTCTGGCGAGTACAGACGGGTGAGGCGCTGGACAGATCATGACGCCGAGGATTTCGATACTGGAGAACAACCCATGGGAATAGACAAACTGGGTGTGGTGGGGGGCGGCCAGATGGGCGCCGGAATCGCAGAAGTCGCGGCCAAGGGCGGCACAGACGTGCTGGTCATGGAGGTTGACGCTTCTCTTGCTGAGGCGTCCCTGGCGCGCATTACCCGCTCCCTCGATAAGGCCGTCGATCGTGGCAAGCTCGACTCGAATGACCGGGACTCGGCGATCGGTCGCATCTCGTACACCACTGATCTCGCCGACTTCTCCGATCGGGACTTGGCGATCGAGGCGGTCACCGAGAACGAGGTTTTGAAACTCGACATCTTCCGGGCACTCGATGCGGCGATGCCGGACGGAGCGATTCTCGCTTCTAACACATCGTCGATTCCCATAACCAGGCTCGGTGCGGTCACCAAACGTCCCGAAGCGGTTATCGGCATGCACTTTTTTAATCCTGTTCCCGTCATGGCGCTCATGGAACTGGTCACAACAGTCAGGACCGACGAGACCGTCGCAGACCGGGCGCAGGCATACGCCACAGAAACACTGGGCAAGACCGTCATCCGGGCCAAGGACCGGGGTGGGTTCGTAGTCAACATGCTGCTGGTCCCATATCTGCTGGGCGGGATCCGCATGTACGAGGCGGGAGTCGCATCGCGCGAAGACATCGACGCAGGCATGCGACTCGGCGCTAACCATCCGATGGGACCCCTCGAGCTGTCCGATTTCATCGGACTCGACACTATGAAACTCGTCGCAGACGTACTCTTCGATGAGTTCAAGGAGCCGCTCTATGCGTCGCCTCCCCTCCTGACGCGAATGGTCGAAGCCGGGCTGCTTGGCCGCAAGACCGGTCGAGGTTTCTACGACTACAACGCCTGAGCGAGGCTCGTAGAGACCACCTCCCCGCAGAGCCGCCCGACTTCTCGTCATCCAACCCGTCGGGTCGTTCCGTATGCGCAGTGTCAAACCCCCACAGAAAGGGAATCATGCGCAAAGTATGGACTCTGCTCGCCGCGGCTTCGATGCTGATGGCTTCGGTCGTGCCCGCAATGGCACAGGAAGGTGCCAGGATCCACCTGATCCACGGCATCCCCGACACGAACGTCGACGTAGTGGTCGGCGGCGATGTCGTGTTCGAAAACTTCGCCTTCGGAGAGACCCAGGATCTGTCGGCTCTCGCCGGCGCCACCCTGGAAGGCCTCGAAGTTCGTCTGACCGGCACAGACACTGTCGCTATCGACGGAGGTGACGTGGCCCTGCCCTCCAGCGGCAACTACACGATCATCGCTCACCTGACCGCTGACGGCACACCGACTCTCGGAGTCTTCGCCAACGACACCTCGGCCACCGCCGCAGGTGAGGGTCGCCTGACCGTACGCCACACCGCAGCTGCTCCCGCAGTGGACGTGCTGGCCAACGGCGTGGTCGCTTTCGCCAACCTCGCCAACCCGAACGGCGCATCGGCTGACCTGGGTGTTGGCACGATCATCGCCACCGTGGTGCCTGCGGGCGCCAGCGAGCCAGTGGTGATCGGCCCGGCCGATCTTCCCATTGGCGACGGCGTCTCGCTCATCGTCTATGCGGTTGGCTCTCTCGACGGCGGATCACTGACCGTGCTGACAGAGGCGATCTCCGGTTTGGGAACCCCTCCCTCGGCAGTGAACACGGGCAACAGCCCCGTTGAAGGGTCTGGCGTTCCGTTCGCTCTCGTGGCGGCGGGCCTGGCGGGCGCTGTCGCTCTCGGCGCACGCCGGATCCGTACCAACGAGAACTAGAAAGACCGGGAGGGGGCGCCTCACTGGCGCCCCCTCCTCACTCATGCGCCGGCTCCTTCTTCTCGCACTCTTGGCCAGCGCCTGTTCTCCAGGCGCTTCCAATCCGGAAACGACGTCAGCCGCTTCCTCGACAATCACAACGTCCGCCGAGGTCTCCACCACAAGCACAACGCGTCCTGCTTCGGCCCTCTCCGACCAAGTCGTCCCCCTCGGATCGGCTTTGTACGACCCGGACGTCGCCAGGACGAACGTTCCGATCCCGGTCAGCCTGACAGTGGAGGGGGTCGGGATAACGAACGCCCCGATCATCGAAGTAGGCGTCGAAGCCAACGGTGAGATGGAGATTCCGGGAGCCAGCGAGGTCGGGTGGTACCGCTTCGGACCGACCCCGCGAGACGAAGGTTCCGCCGTCCTCGCAGCCCACATAGCTTTCAACGGTCGCGACGGCGTATTCAGACGTCTCGCCAACGTCGCGATCGGCTCGATCGTGACCGTGCAATACGACGACGACAGCTCTACGACCCACATCGTGCGCGAGATCGCCCAGTACGACAAAAAAGACCTGCCACTGGACCGGGTCTTCTCAAAGTCGGGACCACAGGTACTCACGCTCATCACCTGCGGTGGGTCTTTCAACCGCTCCCTCAACAGCTACACCGACAACGTCGTCGTCTACGCCACTCCGATGGAGCGCTGACAGGCCTATCTTCGGTCCGCAGTGAAATTCGAGGATCGCAACATCGTCCTGACCGGGTTCATGGGCACAGGCAAGTCGACAATCGGGCGACGACTCTCTCGCGAGCTCGGATTCGATTGGATCGACACCGACCGTCTCATCGAGGAGCGCCACGGACCGATCCCCGAGATTTTCGACCGTTCCGGCGAAGACGTCTTTCGGGCGATCGAGCGAAACATCGCATCGGAGTTGTCGACCAGAACCCGCCATGTCTTCTCGACCGGTGGCCGGATGCTGCTCGAGGCCGCCAACATCCGTTCTTTGAGCGCGACAGGGCGCGTCTTCTGTCTCACCGCAGAGCCCGACTTGCTCGTTGAGCGACTCCTCAAGAGTCCGACCCCCCGCCCACTTTTGGCGGGGCCAGACCCCGAGGGTCGGGTCCGTTCCCTCCTTGCCGATCGAGCACCCTTCTACGCCCGCTTCGCGAGCATCGAGACCGGCTTGCGGTCGCCAACCGCGGTCACGAACGAACTCCTAGACATCATCACCGCACCCACTGACACTCCGACGGGCCGGCGCGGACTGGCAGTCCTGCCCGACGCGTTGACCGATCTGGCAAGACCCGTGACGGTGGTTTCGGACCTATTGGTGGGAGAACTGCACGGACCAGGTCTCGGGTCGGTCGACGATCTGGTCACAGAAGCGGCACTCGTTTCGGAAGGTTCGGTCATCCTCCTCGGAGGGACATCCGTGACCCAACAACTGTCTGATCTGGCCGGCCGGCCGGTCGTAGTAGCCCCCACCACTCTCGCCTCCATGGCCGCTGAATACCCGCCCAGAGTAAGGGTCGTCACGGACCTGGCGACTCTTCAGACCCTTCCCGACCGCCAACAAATGCCATGAGAACGATGTTTCTCATCGGCCATGAAATTTCACACTCGCTGTCGCCAGCGATGTGGAACAACCTGTTCGAACGCACTGCCAGGCCACTCACTTACGGACGGCGAGACGTCGACGCCAACGGACTGGCAGCGGTACTCGATGAGCTGAATTCAGGTTCGGTGTTCGCCGCGAATGTCACGATGCCCCACAAATCGTGGGCCACCTCCATCGCCGACGAGCTTGACGAGGCTGCGAGGAACACGGGGGCAGTGAATCTTCTCCAACCGGGATCCGCAATGATCGGATCGAACACGGACGTGTCTGGCGCCCGCGCTTTACTCGAAGACCGGGGTCCCTTCGAGACTGTGCTCGTGCTGGGGGCGGGAGGGACCGCTACCGCCTTGCTGGAGAGCCTGGTGGGCCTTGCCACGGATGTTTTCATCGCTAACCGCACCGTGGCGCGAGCCGACACTCTCGCTGCCTCTTACGCCGGGCGCTTCGCCACAGTCGAAACCATCGACTGGGAAGTCCGAGACGCCGCGTCCGCCACCGCCGACCTCGTCGTGAACACGGTGCCGGCCGTCACAACAAATCCCATCGACGTCGCCAGCTTGAAGCCCAAGGCTCTCATCTACGACGTCATGTACAGGAACCAGCCAACGGCACTTCAACAAGCAGCGACAGAGCAAGGCTTGTCGGTTGCGGATGGCCTCGCGCACCTGGCAGCCCAGGCAATCGCCACGCTCCCCCTGCTCGGTTTCGACCAGGGCGAGTCGGTCTGGCTGATCGGGGGTCTGGAACTGGCCACGGAAAGACCGGTCCTCGCATGGGGTGAACCGCTCGGCTGAGCCTTTCAGGGACGCCTATGGAAGAGCGCAACCAGGTCGCAGGCCAGAGCGACATCGTGTACCCGGATCATGTCCGCTTCATAAGACAGCGCCATAGCGATGTAGGCCGCCACCCGATGATCCTCCTGCTTGCGGGGTATGGGCACGAGCACCGGTCGCCCCAGCGCTTTGATCGGACGTAGGTTGCGAATGACCTCCAACTGCATCCGGGTGTATGCCACGTAGTCGCCGCGATAGTTGATGGAGATACCGGGGTCGAGAATCGTCTCAGTCACTCCGTAGGCGGCGAGGGTGGCCAATCTGTCCGCCATCCACGCAGCAGTCGTCTCGGCTTTGTCATGACTGATCTCGACTTCACCCACATCGTGAGGGTGTTCTCCTTCGATGTACATGACGAACGCCCCCACGCCGGGAGTGGCGGCGAGTTGGCGCATCCGATCATCGGCCAACCCGCCGGTGTCGTTCAGAAGAACCGCTCCCATGGCCAGGCACTGTTCGGCCACAGCCGGCTTCCAGGTGTCGACCGAAACTACGAAGCCGTCATCAACAAGCAGCTCAATGGCTGGAAGGAGCCGATCGGTTTCGATGCTTTCGGAGATGGTCGGGTTCTCGTAATGCGAAGACTGGCCGCCGAGGTCGATGACGGACACCCCCCAGTCCCGGTACTCCCTGGCCATCTCCAATGCCTGTTCGGGCGATTCCGCTACAGATTGGTGGTTCTTCGATTCCGGTGAAAGGTTGATCACGGCCATTACGTGGGTAACGCCGCCAAACGCAAGCTCACCGGTCCTGAGTCGAATCGGATCCATCACCGATCATCATGCCAGCCGGTAGTCTCGCCGGTGTGAACCACCCCACGGCGACCACTCTGTCGAGCGACTCTCCGCAGAGGGCATCCCCCAACGGGTAGGTTCGATGAGGTGGAACTGGCTCTCGTCGTGATTGCTCCGCTCTCGTCCGACAGACGGGAGCTTTAACAAGCGAAAGTGGTGCGCAAGGCACTCGCCGGCCGGTTCATCATCGAGCAGATCGACCTCGTAAACGAGGGGATGGCGACAGCGATGAGTCGTGACCTCGCGTACCCAGGGTTCCATCCCGCGCATGCGCGGGATTCAGCGAACAGAACGAGGACCCCCTGTTTTCCGCGGGTTAGATGGGACGGTGGCGTCCCATGTAACCCTGGGTGCAGATGGACGTCAGCGGACGTCTCCCATCAGTTTGTCGATCCACTCTCTCAGGCCGGGGGACCCGCTTTCGTCAGCCAGGGCTCGGGCTCGGTCGGCGAACTGGTCCCGCGAGGGGTGATCGGCGGGAAGGTGACGCGCCGTCGTCGCGAGCATCTCCAAAGCAAACCACTTACCCGATTCCGAATGGCGGGCAGCGAGTTCTTCGATCTCTTCCACCGCACCGGCAGTGTCACCGTCGACGATTCTGCGCATCGCGCCTACCCACACCGCAAAGCCAACGGTGTCCGTGCCAGGGGCCAGGGACGCAAGCATCTCGTCCACCTGTGCGAGAAGCTGAGCGTCTCCTTCCAGAACCGCGCCCTCAAGGGCGATGTAAGCCGATAACAGAGGAACGAAGGGCTCCTCATGGAAGTGGCGATGCCCAATCTCAAAGACGTCCCTGCCACGACCCTCCAATACAAACTTCGAGGATTCCGCTCTCTCGATTGCGATCCTGGTCTGCGGGTCCGAAAGCCCTTCGTACAATTTTCGCGCCTCGGCAAAGGCCTTCTCTGCTCCCTCCCAATCGCCTCGCCTGGCGAGGATCTCGTGGCGACCCGTCAAAAGGTTGACCCGATCCACAGGGAGGTTGCTCAACACCGGATCGTCGAGGATCGCTTCAGCGGCATCGTTGTCGAGTCGGAACGAGTAGGAGCCAATCAGATTGGCAGCGACGAACGACGCGTGTGACCGGTCCCCGACCCGCTTGGCCTCGTCGAATGCCTCCTGGCTGGCACGCAACTTGTCGGCAGACTCGGGCGCCCCATACCCGATGTTGATCAGACAGCGCAGTTTCACGTCGCTGAACCCATGCTGATTTGCCAGGTCGAGAGCGCCGCGCAACAACACCATTCCATGGTTCGGACGCGAACTCACGACGGCAGTCCCCCTGGTTATCAGGGCATCGGCGACTTCTTCGAGCAAACCGAATTTCTCCACAGCCGCCAACGCCCGATCGGCTAGCTCGGCAGCCGCCTTGTCGTCACCTAAGAGCATGCGGGTCCGTGCCAGATATACCGCAGCCTTCGCGAGATATGGATCGGCGCTGAAATCCTGATACAGGGCGAGATGTGGGCTGAGAACCTGGTCCGCCTCATATGGCTGGCGGAATTCGTTCGCTATCCGACCCGCCAGGGCGACCGCACGATGCTTCGACGATTCGTCCCCGGCGCGGTCCGCCAGGGCGGCGACGGCCGCTAGGTGACGTTGGGCCATCTCTGAGTCGCTGAGGCGCATAGCCGACAGGGCGGCAAGTTCCCTCAGTTCGAACTCCATGGCCTCGGCGACGACTGGAAGCGCACTGTCAACGAGTGCAATCAATTGTTCGTGAGCATGGAGTACCTCGGCCCGAGAAATGGCTGCTCGCAATGCTTCCCCGAGCTCGCCCTCGATTCCGCCCGCTCCGACAGATGCCGTCTCCGAGGCGACGACGAAGTGCGATGCGACCAGGGGCGCCACTTCCGGATCATCCAGATCACGCAGATACCGCGCCACTCGCAAATGGAGATCGTGGCGATCGCTACGCGAGATTCGCCCGTAGGCGACTTCTCGCACGACACTCTGCACCCAGCGGTACTGGCCCCTCTCCGGCGAGCGCGGGTCTCGGACCAACTCGAAGATCTCCCGTCTAACCAGATCGCTCAGTCTCCGTTCGACCTTGTCGACCTCCTCGTCCCTGAGACCGGCGAGGCTCTCAACGGTGAATGACTGGCCCAGTACCGCGGCATCCCGAGCCACCTCGCGATCATCAGGTGCGAGCCGGTCGAGTCGCGCACCGACAACTGCATGAACCGAGCTCGGAACCTCAAGCTGGTCCAGGTCGCCTATCACCTCGACGCCGGCGTCGCCCACGACGAGACGCCCGTCAGCCAGCAACATGCGAACCATCTCAACGGCAAATAGCGGCACTCCGCCGGCGGTGGCGACGATCCGATCCACAACACGAAGCGGAATACCCGGTACGGCTCCAACAATGAGTTCCTGCATCTCCTCGTTGGACAGCGGACCCACGTATGTCGATGCAAACCCGCGTCGACCAGAGCCCCAGTCAGGTCTGCGGTCTAAGAGGTCGGGACGGCTTAGCGTGACGATGAGGATCGGATGGTTTTGCGACCAGTCGGGTAGCTCGTCCACGAATTCGAGCAGGCTCGGATCCGCCAAATGCAGGTCCTCGAACACCATCACAACGCTGCCCTTGGCAGCCATCCCTTCGAAGAACATCCGACCGGCGGCAAAGAGCTCAGTGCGCTCGCTCCCGATTGAACCCCCCAGTCCCAGGAGCGCCGCCAGCCGTTCGCCTACCCATGCCTGGTCACCAAGGTCGGGAACGAACTCGGAAATTGCTTCCTTGAGACGTTCGGCGGTGACCGAATCCGGGTCGGTCTCCTGTATGCCCGCCCGTCTTCTGATCATCTCGCCCAGAGCCCACATCGAGAGGCCGTCTCCGTATGAAGGTGAGCGGCCCTCGTGCCAATAGACATCGGCGACGAGCCCGTCGGTGAACTTTTGAAACTCCCATACCAAACGGCTCTTGCCGATGCCTGCCTGTCCCACCAGCGACACCAGTCGAGCGCGGCCCTCGCGGGTCACCGCTTCGAGGGAATCCTTGAGCAGCCGGAGTTCCGCTGCCCGGCCGACAAATGGGGGCTCAACGAAGTCCGAACGGCCCCTGCCCCCGCGTTCGGCTAGCACCCGCACAGCCTGGAATGCCTCGACAGGCTGCTCTCGACCCTTCAGCTGATGGGTGCCGGCTTCGATCACCTCAATGGATGTGTCGACTAGAGAAGCTGTTTCGGCACCGACGAGCACGGTGCCAGCTTCGGCGAGTGATTGGAGCCGCGACGCAGTGTTGACCAAGTCACCAAGCAGCAGCCCGCGCTCGTTGCCTCCGGGTCCAACAGAGACCTCGCCCGTCATGACCCCGACTCTGGCGCTCAGGTCGGGAATGCCCAGGCGCTCCCCCATCGAAGTAACACTCTCAACTAGTTCGAGGGAAGCCCTTACCGCGCGTTCTGCGTCATCCTCGTTCGTGGTGGTCGCCCCCCACCAGGCCATGACCGCATCACCGATGTACTTGTCGACGGTCCCACCGAACCGTTCGACAACGTTGCGAGCCAGATCGAAATAGTCCGTGATCATCCCGCGTACGTCTTCGGGGTCTCGGCCCTCGGAGAAAGATGTGAAGCCAACCAAGTCGACGAAAAGGACCGATACAACCCGTCTTTCGATCGCCGGGACCCCCGGCCCAGGAGCAGTTGCTACTGAGGAGACAACTCCCAGCGATGCCCCACATCCCCCGCAGAAGCGGTGGTCACCGGGGTTTTCGTGCCCGCACTGGGGACACGCCGAGGACAGGGCTCGGCCGCACTGGCCGCAAAATCTCTGTCCCGTCTCGGCTTGTGTGCCGCACTGCGAGCACTGCATCCGTACCTGACCTCCGGCCGTTCAGAGTAGCGATCGACCCTGCACCGATCTCGTCTCAGGCCAGGACCTTCCGGCCCTCTGTCTCGCCGTCCACGATGCGACCGGTCGGATCGAATCCGCGACCGGTGTAGAAGCCCGATGGGGACCCCTTGCCTTCCACCCAACTCGTCAACAATGCGTCGGCTGTCATCTCGCGGCACTCATCCTCGACTAGGTCCATCACCCGGCGGCCGATGCCGCGCCCCTGATGCATTCGATCGATGAGCAGTCTCCACAGGTAGGGCTCAGGATGGTGAGGGGTGGCCAGAGCCAGCATCACGAAACCGACGATCATCCCATCGGCCTCAACGGCCCTCATCCACGGAACGACCGGCGCGCCGTCGACAACCTCGGGAAACAGAGCATCGGCAAAAGAAGCCAACATCGGCGCCACGACACGCTCCTGGGTCTTGTGAGTCCTAAGTCGAACGACTTCTGATTCGTTCTCGGTAGTCACTTCGACCAGCCGCACTT
>JBGTKD010000149.1:0-34591 GCA_041744795.1 Acidimicrobiia bacterium | reverse complement strand
TGGTGCGAGTTGGAGGTTTACGCTGCGGCATGCCCCCATCATGGTCCGCACCGACCAAACGCCTCGTCGTCGTAGGAATGCTGCTGGTAGGGCTGTTCATCCTCTACCTCGCTCGGAACATCCTCACCCCAATGGTCTTGGCGGGCCTCCTCGCGTTAGTACTCAGCCCACTGATCGGATTCCTCCAGCGTCGGCTTGGCCTGCGGCGTGGATTTGCCGTGGCCATTGCCTACCTCGGGTTCGTAGGGGCGATGGTGGCGATTCCGGTCTTGTTCATCCCGGCCTTGGGAAGGTCCGCCGCGGCCCTCGACTTCCCCGCCATCACAAGCGAGTTGAGCGCCTGGGCCGTGGCCACGCTCGAGTCGTTGCGCACCTTCAGCCTCTTCGGGTATGCCGTGGATCTCAGTTCCTCTGTCGACCCGCTCATCGAAGCATTGACCGATGGCGGCGACGGCGGGCTGGAGATCGACTTTGGTCGGGTTTTCGGAGGTGCCTGGGCAGTCACCTCGGCCGTTTTTGGGGGAGCGGTGGCGTTCCTGACGTCGACGCTGCTCGCAGTGGTCCTCTCGATCTACATCGCTTCCGCGATCGGTCGAGAGAACTCACGTGGCTTGTCTGACCTCGTTCCCGCGAGTTTCGTCCCCGAGGCCCGCATCCTTGGGGCTCGTATTTCCCGGGTATGGGCTGACTATCTAAAGGGACAACTCACCGTGGCCGTGGTCGTGGGGATCCTGACAGCGATCGTGCTCTTCGCTCTCGGCACACCCGGCGCTCTCGTTCTGGGCGTGGTCGGGGGCCTGTTCAACATCATCCCTACCTTCGGTCCGATCTTTGCCGGGATCGTGGCGGCGGTGGTGGCGCTGGTGCAGGGTTCGGACCGCCTCGACGTGAGCAATGTTGTGTTCGCTCTGATCGTGGTCGGGGCGTACACCATCATCCAACAGCTCGAGGCCAACGTCATCACGCCCCGAATTCTGGGCGGGGCCATGGCGGTCTCGCCCCTCGCCATCCTCATCGGGATCCTCGTGGGTTTCAGCGGGGCGGGTATTTTGGGAGCCGTCGTGGCTGTGCCGGTCGTGGCATCGCTGCGGGAGATCTTCCTCTACCTACGCGCGAAGCTCGTCGAGGAGGACCCCTATCCCGACGGTCCACCACCGCCCCGTCGCACGCTCAAGGACCGCTGGGAAGAGATCAGGGGTTCTGGCCCTACGGACGACTCCGAGGAGGAAGAGTGACGTGACCACCGCGATATCGATTTCAGGGTTGGTGAAGCGCTTCGGTTCGACTACTGCCCTTGGAGGGCTCGACATGGTCGTCGAGACGGGCGAGGTGCACGGTTTTCTCGGACCTAACGGCGCCGGCAAGACAACCGCCATCCGCATACTGCTTGGGTTGATCAAGGCGGATGAGGGGGAGGCCGTCCTCCTCGGAGGAGACCCATGGAGTGACGCGACTGAGCTTCACTCTCGGTTGGCCTATGTCCCGGGCGACGTCGCATTGTGGCCCAACTTGACCGGTGGAGAAGTAATCGATCTGCTTGGTCGGTTACGAGGAGGAATTGATCCGGCCAGAAAGAAGACGCTGCTCGAGCAATTCGATCTGGATCCCACGAAGAAGGGCCGGACGTACTCGAAAGGCAACAGGCAAAAGGTGGCACTCGTGGCGGCCCTGGCCTCCGATGTCGAGTTGCTCATCCTCGACGAGCCGACCGCTGGCCTCGATCCTCTGATGGAGGCTCAGTTCCGCCGGTCGATCGAGGAGTACCGCCAGGGTGGACGGACAGTCCTGCTCGCCAGCCACATCCTCGGTGAGGTAGAACGGCTCTGTGACACGGTGAGCATCATTCGTGACGGCGTGATCGTCGAAAGTGGCAGTCTCGTCGACCTGCGACACCTCACCCGCACATCGATCTCAGCCGAGGTCGAAGGCGATGCTGCAAGTCTGGCCCAGGTCGAAGGGGTCCATGAGCTTGCCCTGAACGGAACACGGGTCGAGTTCGAAGTGGAGGGCGACAGGATGGACGCCGCTGTTCGCCATCTGGCTTCGCTAGGCGTGCGTGATCTAATCAGCCATCCCCCGACCCTCGAAGATCTCTTCATGCGCCACTACCAGGCCGAGAGTTGAGCACCCTTACAGGGACCACGCAGCTCTTGAAACTGATGGTCCGTCTTGACCGGATTCGGCTCTCGGTCTGGATCCTTCTGCTTGGGCTCGTTCCGGTGGCCGTCGCTTCCTCGTTCCTCGCCTTGTACGACACCGAAGCGGCGCGCCGCGAGTTGGCCGCGACCGTGGCTTCGTCACCCGGCCTGGTAGCTCTGCTCGGGCCGATACATGGCACTTCTGTCGGCGCTCTGACCACCTGGCGAATCGGGACTGTCGGTGCCGTGCTGGTCGCATTGATGGCCGTGTTCACGGTGATCCGACATACGCGTTTAGAGGAGGAGACCGGGCGCCGCGAATTGGTGGGATCGACGGTGCTGGGTCGCCACGCACCGTTGCTGGCGTCGTCGTTCCTGGTGGTAGCGAGCGGCGTGCTGATCGGCGCTCTCCTGACGCTCGGTCTTCTCGCTCTCGGTGAGGACGCCAAAGGCGCCGTTGCGTTCGGGCTGGGCTGGACGTCGGTCGCGTTGGCGTTCGCGGCCGTCGGTGCCCTCGCTGCTCAGCTAACCGAGAGTTCCGGGGGAGCTCGGGGACTCGCCGGGGGAGTGGTCGGCGTCTTGTTCGCCTTACGGATGGCGGGTGATGGCGGGGAGGGAATGGGGATCGGTTGGCTCTCGTGGTTATCGCCGATCGGTTGGGTGACCAAGCTGGAGCCGTTCGGTGACGAGCGCTGGCGGGTGTTGTTGCTTTTTGCCGGGCTGACCATCGTGGTCTGGTCAGCCGCTTTCGCGATCTCGGCCCGTCGCGATGTGGGCGCAGGATTGTTCCCGGCGCGTGGCGGCCCGGCTGATGCGGCGCCATCCCTGAGTTCGGCCGGCGGTCTGGCTTGGCGACTGCAAAAGGGGCCGCTGGTCGGGTGGATGGTGAGCGTCGGGCTATTTGCCACCGTGTGGGGAGGACTGGGTGACACGATCAGCCAGATCTTCGAAGACAACCCCCAGCTGGCCGCGATCTTCGAGGTGTTCGGTGGCGAGGGTGCCCTTGCCGACATGTTCTTTGGTGTGGCGATGGGACTCGTTGCTCTCATCGTCACCGCGTACGCCATCAACACCGCGCTCACACTCCGCGCCGAGGAGGACGGCTTGCGGGCCGAGCCGGTGTTGGCCACACCCACCTCTCGGCTCGGATGGGCGGGTGGGCATCTCCTATTCGTCGCTCTCGGACCGGTCGTGATCATGGCAGTTGCTGGTGCAGTCGCCGGATTCACGTACGGTCTCATCGCCGGCAACGTTCTGAGTCAGATAACAAGTTTGGTCGGCATAGCCCTTCTCCAGGTGCCAGCGATCTGGGTGGGAGGTGGTGTGGCGGTGGCCCTCTACGGAATTGTCCCGCGCCTAGCGACGCTCAGTTGGGGAGCCCTCGTCACCTTCCTGCTGTTGGGCCAACTCGGCCAGATCCTCCAGCTACCGCAGTGGTCGTTGAATCTCTCGCCGTTCACCCACGTCCCATTGCCACCGGAGCCGGTCTCTGCCGTCCCGTTAGTGATCCTCACACTGATCGCGTCAGGTTTGTTCGGTGCAGGCCTCTTCGGGCTGCAGCGTCGTGACATGCGGTAACTGACGGTTCCAGGAGTGCTCTGTTGGCTTCGGAGCGCTGCCGAGGCGCGAAACGCGTTAGCGCTTCAGGGTTTTCTTGCCCTTCTTAACTGCGTCTTCGACTCCGTCCTTCGCCTGGTCGATCTTGTCTTTGACGTCCCAGTCGTCGATCTTGTCCTCGACGAAATCGGCCACATGGCCGGCTCCGGACTTGGCGCGGGACGAGGCTACTGAGGCGGCCCGGGCGGAGACGTCCTTGGCCTGCTCGAAGCCATGTTCGACTCCGTCCTTCGCCTGGTCGATCTTGTCTTTGACGTCCCAGTCGTCAATCTTGTCCTCGACGAAGTCGACGACATGGCCGGCTCCGGACTTGGCGCGGGACGAGGCTCCTGAGGCGGCTCGGGCGGAGACGTCCTTGGCCTGCTCGAAACCGTGTCCGACTCCGTCCTTTACTTGGTCCACTTTGTCTTTGATGTCCCAGTCGTCGATCTTGTCCTCGACGAACCCAGCGAGGTGCGAAGCCCCGGACTTAGCGCGGCTCGAGACTCCGCTCGCTGCTCGAGATGAGACCTCGACAGCACGGCGTCCTGTTCCCTCGATCACGTCGATGATTACTCCAACGAGGCCGCCAGCGAGAGCTCCGACCGTCAAACCCTTCCACACATTCTTCATCTTGATGAATCCTTTCTGCCAGTCCGATCACTGGTCGCACGGCACGCTTTCGTACCCGCCAGGGTGATACCGAGAGGCTTCACCCTGGCGGGTATTCACTTCCTTCTGGACGCTGGGAAGTGCAGCGCCAGCGTCAGCTGGAACTTGTAGGTCAGTGGGAGTCGCGAAGTGCCTTCACCGCGTCGTGAGCACGTCGCACTGCCTCTGCCTGGCGCTCAATGACTGAAAGCACGTCGGCGGGGAGATTCTTCTTGAGGGCTTCGTCGAACTCCGACACCGCGTGATCCTCGCCGGTTTCCGCTGCGGCGAGCACCGCCTTCGGGTCGGCTCCTGTCAGAGCATCCTTGAGGCTCATCCAACCTCGGTGCAACGAACCGGCCACAGTGCCCTCTTCTTGGATCTCGACGCCGTGCTGCGCCGCGATCGTCCGTAGCTCGACCGAGAATTCTTCGCGCTGGCGGGAAAGATGGCGAAGATCGACGACCATCGCCTCGTCACCGGTCGCCTCAATGTGATCTGCGACCTGTTCAAAGCCCTTGCGACCATCTTCCAAAGTCTCAATGAGATCTTCAAGGATGGAGGTAATATTGTCAGTGTTCATTTGTCCTCCTCGGGACGGGGTTCTTCGCTATCAATACCCGTTCTTGATGCCGTCCAAACTCCGCTGATTGCAGATGCGCGGTTGACTCTGAACCCGGTGGAGGGCAGCAGTGACGAGTCGACGGGCACAAAGTCGCCGTTCGACGACTACAACGTCGCAAGTTGGGAGTTGTTGAGCTCCGGTGAAGTCTCACGCAACTCCACCTTGCGTTCGAGGGCTTCGATGACAGGTTTCGTGAAATCGACTTCGTAGAGATGTTCACAGCTTCCCAGTCCGCCGGGACTGAACACGTTGACCTCCATCAGCTTCGAACCAACGATGTCTAATCCGACCAGGAACATTCCGTCCGCCATGAGCTTCGGTCGGACGAGATCAACGAGCCGATCCAGCTCATCGGTGTACTTCACGCGATGCGCCTTCCCACCGGCGTGCATGTTGGAGCGGACATCTTCTGTCGTGTTCTTCCGTCTGAAAGCGGCCACCTTCCCGTCGCGCTCGAGCGGCTGGCCATTCATCACGAACAATCGAATGTCGCCGTTCTCGGCGTCGTCCAGGTATTCCTGGGCGACGATATAACCGTCTCGACCGAGCGCTTCGATCATCTGGTTGAAGTTGGGCGCTTCGTTGGGAGAGACGAGGAAAACGCCTGAGCCGCCGGATCCCTGTAGCGGTTTGAGAATGGCTGCCCCGTCGAGATCTTTGACGAACGACTCGATCGCGTCTTGGTCCCGCGAGATCATTGTCCGCGGCCTGATTTGGTCAGGAAAGTGCTGGAAGTAGGTCTTGTTGACGGCGTTGGCAAGGCTGAACGGGTCATTCACCACCAAAACCCCTCTCGTGACTGCCAGCTGGCCGAACAGAATCCCCGATGTCACCGCCCACGGCCGCTCGCTGGCGTCGTCTGCCGGATCGTTGCGCATCACGAGCGCGTCGAGTTCGTCGATCTCGATCCGTTCGACCGTGGCATCCTCGCCCTTGACGCCCTCCAAGTACGACTCCAAGGAGCGGAACTTCTTGTCGGGGGCCTTCCGGGCTAGCGCAGTCACTGAACCTGACGGCTCGTGGTTGAAGTTCTCGACTCCGATCAGCCACACTTCGTGACCCCTACGGCTGGCGCTAAGCGCCAGCCGTGTGGTCGTATAGCCCGGCTCTTCGGTCGCAACCCGATTGACAACGAATGCGATTCTCATGTTTCTGCTCCGATCAGTTCTTGAATTCCAATTGCCTTTGCAAAGTCGCTGACCCGTCGTCGGGCTTCACCGTCGCTGAGGAAAGCCGGCAGTTGGCCGGGCGCTGCGAGCACTCGCCGATTTCGCAACTCATCTATGAGCGACAGGTCCGATAGCGCGAACTTGCCCATCCACAGGCTGTTCAACTCACCACCCTTCGCGATGTGCTCGATGAGGGCCTGGAATGCCCGGAGATATCCAGCATCCTTGGTCAATCCTCCCGACCGGAAGACACGCATGGCGATCCCGAAGGCGCCGGATGGCGTATAGCCAATCTCCACCAGTTGTTCGTGTACCTCGTGGAATGTGGCGTTCCGGATTCGCGAATGGACGGCGACGACTCGGGCGGCGAGTTGGCGCAGCCGGCGGACAGTCAACCCCTCCACCATCACTTCGGAGATGAGGGCCAGACCCTCTTGGGTTTCCTCGTAGCCTGCAAGACCTGCGGCCATCAACCGCAGCGGTTGCCGGGTGCCATTTAGATACGTGAGCACGTGGGTGTCGATTTCGTGTGCCACAAGCCCATCGAGTCGCTCTGGGGCGACGGACGCGCTCTCCGAGATCAGCACGTCTCCGTTTGACACCATGACCCCGGCGATGTCCGGTCTCACCACGACGGCGGTAACAGGGGCGCCTTCAGTCCGGTATTGCTGCACCGCGGAGCGCATGCTGGCGGCCACTGAAGCGGCGTCAAGGCAGCCACGGAACGTGTCGCGGGTGGGAGGAAGGGTATTGAGGATATGTTGTGCCGTCTTCAACAGGCGCGGCCGGACGGCGCCGAACAGCTCGATGCTCAAGGCCAAGAACTCGTCGGTGTCCCGAGCCGCGAGCATCTCGGCCTGCATCTCCAACTCGTCGCGCTTCTGTTCGAACAGGTGTCGAATGCCGGGATCGGTGGCCGCCGAGACATCTACGGCAGCGGCCGCCTTCCGAACCCGATTTGGGAGGTCCTTCAATGCCCGGTAGGTGAACTTCGGGGGGCTCGACGGGTCGGCCAGGTACGCCTCACGGGCTTCGTCGGTGTTCGTTGGGGTGAGATCCACCAGGAATCGGTGTGCCTCACTGATCTGGGTGAGTTCCTTGTCGATCCGGCGCTCGTGGTCGGTGATGGGAGCCCTCATGGACGGAGCTCCTGTGAGATCCCGTCGACGGTCCCCGCCAGTGCGCGTACGAGCCGTTCGAACGCCTCTTCGTCGAGCTCATCGGTCCACTCGTCCATGAAGGTCTTCTTGAACTCGATCGCCAGCGCGCAACCCCTCCCCGCGTAACGTTCGTTGACCCACTGGGAGAAGTATCCCCCCTGGAAACGAACGTTTTCGGCGACAGTCATCGACGATGACAGACCCGCTGTCAGGTCGGTGGAAAACCTGGCGACCAGTCGACTCCAGCGATCGTGGTCGAGTGAGCCAGTGCCGATGTTGACATCGGGGTTCTCGGCGACCGGAGCGGGAGAAGAGTGGAGACCGTCCCGTCGGTGGTTATAGGAATGGAGATCGAGAACTACGAACGACCCGTGGGATGCGACCTCGTCAAGGAGGTTGCTGAGTTGGCGGTAGAAGTCCTCGTGAACCGCCAGTGAACGGGCGACGACGTCGGGTCCGGGTAGTTCGGCCCACACATGCAGGCCCCAGGCTTGTTCCTCTGTGAGATAGACGGCCTCATCGGTGGGTCGGTTTAGATCCACCTCGAAGCGCGAACGGTGGACCACGACCGGGGTCGAGAACGGAATCGTAAGGCGGTCCGTGTATGGATCTTCTTCCCTGCGTCGTTCACCGTCGCTCAAAGCCATGCATGCCGCGACTTCTGGCCGGAGCGCATGTCCGGAGTGGATGGCGGTAGCGACGATCGGACCCGTTCCCTGCAAGATGGAGAATGGGGGCCCGACTAAGGCGTCGGTTCTCTGAATGGCCCTGGTTGGTTGCATGAGGCTCCGGTGGTGGACTTAAAAAGAGCCCGGCGGCTCGGCTCTTCTTCAGCCGAGCACCGAGCGTGGGATCTTGAACCTGTACCCGATCGGGGACCTGTTGAAACCGCCTCGCCCGCGACATTTCAGGTTGGCGAGGGCCCCCAGCGGGTACTCACACGGAAGACAAAGGAGCCTTTGATGAACAGAATTCGATTTCTAGTGGGAGCGGCATTCGGCGCCGCATTGCAGTACCTGGCCGATCCAAGATCAGGAGCAGCCCGCCGGGCAAGTCTCGGAGAGAGGGTCTCACTCCAAGCCCAGGAGCTGACAGGATCGGTGGCAAGCCAGGTCCGGTCACGGCCCGGCTTTCTCGCAGGGATGCTCCGTCCGGTTGTTGATCGCCTCCAACAAACGATCAGTCCCCGTAGGCTTTGATCCGCTGCCCTCTTTGAGTCCGGTCGACGAGGCGCATCCGCAGCGGCGATACTGGCCCGGTGGGACTAGAGACACCAGACATAGAACCTGGGACTGACCCGGTCGGCGTCTTCTATCGGGAGTCGGGAGATGGACCCGGGGTTGTCTGTCTCCATTCCAATGCCAGTAGCTCGGTTCAGTGGCGCACGCTGATGGAGCTCCTTTCTGACAGGTTCCGGGTGTTTGCGCCCGACTCTCACGGCGCGGGGAAGAGTCCACCATGGCCGCGCGAACAAGAGGTCGTGCTGGGCGATGAGGTATCACTCCTCGCACCCGTTCTAGAGCGGGCCGGGGGAGGGTGCTCGATAGTCGGCCATTCCTATGGAGGCTCGGTGGCGCTCATGGCTGCTCTCACGTTTCCGGAACAGATCGGTGCGATGGTCCTGTACGAGCCGACGCTTTTTGCCCTTCTAGCTCAGGAGTCTCCCGACCAGGAGGGCTTCCGCGAGATCAACGCGGTGGTTGACGACGCCGTTTCCTTCCTTGAGGCCGGAGATCGGCATGCTGCTGCTGCCCGGTTCATCGATTACTGGGCGGGCCCCGGAGCTTTTGCCTCGATACCCGATGACCGTAAGCCAGTCGTCGCCGACTCGATTGTGAACGTCGAAGGTTGGCGTCACGCTCTGTGTAATGAGCCCACTCCCATTGGAGCCTTCGCCGCACTCAATATCCCGATGCTCTTTTTGTTGGGAGGTCGGTCACCATTGTCGTCCCGCGAGGTGGCCCGTGTTCTGACGGGGGTTCTGCCTCAGGTGGAGGTCGTCGAATTTCCGGACCTGGGACACATGGCCCCGGTTACCCACCCTGGAGTGGTCAACCCGCTAATCGAGAAGTTCCTCGCTGGCCGCGTTCTTTAGCGAGACGGCTGTCACACCCACTGGGGTATTTAGTCACGCCTGCTAGACAACTGATATGCGCTTTGGTCTCGACGTCGCCCAGCAACGTATGTCCTGGGATGAGAATGTGTCCCGTGTTCGGTTCGCCGAGGAGCTCGGTTTTGATGGTGTCTGGGGGTTCGAACACTTCCAGCCCATGTATGGCGAGGGTCCAGGAGAGTGCTTTGAGGGCAGCACCACATTGGCCGCGTGGAGCGGGATAACCACCGAGGTCCGCCTGGGACTTCTCGTTGCTGGAATGACCTACCGCCATCCGGCCATATATGCAGCGGAAGCGATCACGATCGACCACGCGTCGAACGGGCGACTCGAACTGAGCTACGGCGCCGCTTGGTTTGAGAAGGAGCATCGGGAAATGGCCATCCCTTTCCCCGATACCGGCGAGCGGGTTGATGCTTTCGAGGAGGCGGTCCAAGTCTTGCGGGGTCTCCTGACCACCGATGGGTTCTCATTCGAAGGCCGGCACTTCCAGGTCGCTGATGCCACGCTCAATCCGAAACCCGTTCAGAAGCCCCATCCCCCGATTTGGATCGGGGCCAAAGGCGAGAAGCGCATGATGCCTATCACCGCCCGCTATGCCGACGTCTGGCATTGCTACGGCAGCCCTGCGTCGCTCCAGGAGAAGTCACAGCGGATGAGCGACCACGCCGAGCGTTTCGGTCGCGACCCGAGTGATCTCCTCAGGGCGGGTTCGCTGTCTCTCGAGGAAGATCACGACACCCTGGGCCGAACCATCGCCGAATTCGAGGCCATTGGCTTTGGCTATCTCGTTTGCGGCTGGCCATCGGGCGGTCGAGCAGTCATCGAGCCTTTCGCCGAACGATTCCTTTAGGCCTAGAACTCAACCCGCTGTTGGCTCGGAAGGGTGACGGTCGCGATACCTACGAGAACGATCCCGACGCCGACCCACTGAATGATCGACGGGCGCTCGGTGAAGATGATCGCCCCCCACACCAATGTGAGCGACGGCTGCAGGAGGATGGCGAAGGAGGTGTGGGCTGACGGCAGGCGGGGGAG
Organism: Acidimicrobiia bacterium; assembly: GCA_041744795.1. Taxonomy (GTDB): domain Bacteria; phylum Actinomycetota; class Acidimicrobiia; order Spongiisociales; family ZC4RG35; genus DATHWB01. The sequence continues at coordinate 24,101 of JBGTKD010000149.1, read as the reverse complement.
GGCGTAGCCGATCAACATCCATCCCCACACCTGGGCTCCAAGGGCCAAGGCCAGCAGCCATCCGTGGGCGGGCCAAGAAGGAAGGAAGTCGAGATCACCACTGATGAATCCGGCCACCAGACCCCCGGCTGTCGAACCCACGAGCACGTCACGTAGAACCCTAAGCACCGGTCCAAGGCTCGTGTTTGCCCGCCGATAGAGCATGAGAAACGCCGAGTAGAACACCGCAGCAATTACGGCCAGTACGACTCCTAGTACCGGGTCGGATCCGAAAGCGTCGGCACCGCCGAGACCGGTGATGAGAACCAGACCACCCATTACGACAGGCATCGAGACGAACGTTCTCGTAGAGGGACGCTCCGACAGGATCGCCCAGGCGAGAAGCGACACGATCACGACCTGGCTATTGGCGATGAGGGTGGCGAGACCCGTCCCAATGTGGCCGATCGCGGTTTGCCAGAGCCAGATGTCGACGGCGAGAAACACTCCCGCGCCGACCGCGATGCTTCGTTCCCGTCCGGTTCGCACGACCGGCGCCTTGCTGAAAGCCAGTGCGAGCTGGATCGCAACCAACGCGTAGAAGGCCCGGAAGAACGTCCCAGTCGAGGCGGTAACACCGGATAGTTGGAAGAGAATTGCCGAAAAGGAAATGATGACGGCCCCAGCGAGTGCGGCCCACAGAGGACGGCCGGTTGGGGTTTTGTGGCGTACGAGACTCATGGCTTTCCGGGTGGACCGCCGCACGCTACCCGGTGCTCACCTAAGCATGTTCCCCATTGGTCCAACCGGTGCTGGCGCTCCGCGCATGTTCTGTCTAGGACGTGAGCTTGAAGAAGTTCGCGAGCTACCGAGGGGTGGGTTTGGGAGCCACGACCATCGGGTAGGGGCCACGAGGACCACAACAAGGAGCTCCTTATGTCAATCGCCAAAGTGATCGAGATCACCTCCCGATCGAACGAATCGATCGAAGACGCCGTGTCTGTCGGACTCGCCCGCGCCTCCGAGACCATCAAGGGCGTCAGAGAGGCCTGGATCAACGACATCAAAGTGAAGGTAGACAACGGTCGGGTGACCGAATACCACGTGGGCATGAAGCTCACCTTTGTCGTCGAATAGCCAGACGAGGGCTCGGCTCTACTGATAGTCGACAGCTGCGCGCCGCGGCCGGGTAGCACGTACGCCACGCGCGGTGCATAGGCTTTATCCCGTCTCGCCGGGTCAACTCGACCAGTAGGTTGGGGTGCGCCAAGGTGGTCAGACGGTGCCAAGCCCGGCCCACACATTTGTGTTCACCGACATCGAGGGTTCCACGCGTCTCTGGGTGGACCACCCGACGAGCGCATCCGCCGCGATCTCTTTGCACGACCAGATCCTCGCCGCAATATTCGAACGCTTCGGGGGACGGGTCGTCAAGAATCTCGGAGACGGCCTGTTGGCCCTGTTCTCCGACCCGCAAGCTGCCATCGAAGCCACCGCCGCAGGCCAATCAGAACTGGTCTCCCAACGCGACGCGCTCGGAGGAGCCGCGTCGGTCCGTATGGCGGTTCATTCCGGCGATGCCGACGTACGCGGGAACGACGTCATCGGTCTTGAGGTCAATCGATGTCAACGGATCATGGCAACCGCCCACGGGGGTCAGATCGTCGTTTCCGAGGACACTGCCGACCTGATCGCACATCAGCCAACGCCTCCCTTGACCCTCGTCGACCTCGGTCGCTACCGCCTACGTGACCTCGACGGATCCCAACAGATCTACCAACTGGCGGGACCGCGGCTCCGCCGCGAGTTCCCACCGCTCGATTCTCCGACGACGCACAATCACAACCTTCCCGGAGAGATGTCCTCGTTCGTTGGCCGAACCGGGGAGCTCGCCGCAATCGACAAGCTGGTGCATGCCAGCCGATTGGTCACGCTGACCGGCGAGGGTGGCGTCGGAAAGACCCGGTTGGCATTGAAGGTCGCTTCTTTGCTTCGTGGGCGCTTCCCGGACGGGATCTGGATGATCGACCTGTCTGCGGCTGCCGACGACGCCGAAGTGGCCGTTCAAGTTGCTTCTGGCATTGAGGCGCGACCGAGCACCGGCACAACGGCGCTCGACACCGTCGTAACCAGTCTGGCTCCCCTCACCACTCTCGTAATCCTCGATAACTGTGAGCACGTTCTCCCCGGCGTGGTCGACCTCATCCAACAAGTGCTCACCCGCGGCCCGGCGGTCAACGTGTTGACGACCAGCCGCGAACGGATCGGTCTACCCGGCGAGGTAGTGCATCGCGTCCCTCCAATGCCGTTCCCGGATGCAACTCTTCTGCCATCGGCGGCCTCCCGCTACGACGCCGTCCAACTTTTCACAGAACGAGCAGCACTGGTCGTTCCCTCCTTCCGGCTCACCGAGGACAACGTGGGTGACGTGACGAGAATCTGCGCCCATCTCGACGGCCTACCTCTGGCGATTGAACTGGCCGCTGCGACCTCGGCCTCCCTGACTCCTGTCGAAATGGTCGACGGTCTCGCCCGTGCGCTGGATCTCCTCGATCGGCAAAGACAGGACCGAGGACGTCACGGCACATTGCGCGCCGCCGCCCGTTGGAGTTTCGATCTCCTCAGCCCCCCGGAGCAACGCCTCTTCGCCACGTTGTCGGTCTTTCATGGGGGGTTCGAGCCGGCAGCGGTGGCCGCAGTCTCTGAGGACGACGAGAGAGGAGTCCTGGCAAGGCTTGCGTCCCTCGCCGACAAGTCGCTCGTCAGGCGGGAACCAGAGAGCAAGCGTTTCCGGATGCTGGAGCCCCTTCGTGCATTCGCGGCGGAACAACTCGATTCGGATGCCACCGGCCGGAGCCGCTCCAACCATGCCCGCTTCTTCGCCGCGCTAGCGGATCGGGCGCATGAAGCACGGGACGGCTCCGATCTCGGTGAGTGGTTGGACCGTCTGGACAGCGAAAGAGACAATCTTCACGCAGCCTTCGAGGCGGCGAATGAATACGGAGCGGACGACGTGGCCTTGCGTATCGCAATCGGTGCCACGGTGCTTTGGAAGCAACGGGGCCAGGGTGCGGAGGGAAGACGGCGGCTCGAACGGGCACTCACCGGCCAGCGCGTTCCTTCTGATCTCCAGGCGCGAGCCCACCTCGCTTGCGGCGACCTTGCCGCAGACATAGGTGATATCGAGGCGGCCCGTCATCACCTCGACGCAGCACGCCGCCTCGCTCAAGAGCTCGACGACACGCACACGGCTGCGTGGAGCCTGGCAAGGCTGGCGAGCATCCCCCACAAAGAAGGCGATCTGGGAGCCGCGTGCGAGCTGTTCGAGGAAGCACTCGCCTCGGCGCGGGCTGCCGGCGACGATCTCGTCTTGAGCCACGTGCTCGCCAGCCTGTCGCTGGTGGTGGCGGACAGGGGTGACATCGGACGCGCCATGGATTTGGCCACCGAGGCAGTTGAACGGAGCCGGGCCACGGGCAACACCTATGCGATCGCCGACGCTCTATTGGCGGTCGGCGAGATAGGACTCAATCACGGTGACCCATCCGAGGCCCGTGAGCGAGTCGAAGAGGCCCTCGAAATGGGGACTCAAGAAGGGCTGGGGAGCGTCATCGCGTGGTCCCTGGCGTATCTAGGGCGCGCCAACCTGATCGGTGGCGAACTCCCGGCGGCCCGCGTCATCCTCGAAAAGGCGCTGGAGGAGTTCGGGCGGGTGGGCTCGCCGATGGGTCGCCCATGGGTGGTTCGCCATCTCGCTCTCGTCGATTGGTGGGAAGGCGACAACAGCGCTGCCGAGGCCAGGCTGCGCTTGGCGCTCGCTGACGCCGTCGTCTACGTCGTGCCAGAAGCTCCGCTCGTTGTCGAGTTCCATGGCTGGATCCTGGCCACCGACGCACCCCGCGACGCGGCGGTGCTCCTCGGATCCGCCGGGGCGCATCTGGACCAGATGGGGATGGTCCTGCCCCGCTTTGAAGCCACCCACGCCGCTGTCGCGCGACGCCAGCTCAGCGAGCGCCTGTCAGCCAGTGACTTCAGTCGTCTCTCGGAGAAAGGCGCAGAGCTGGGACTAACTGAAGCCGCCCGACTCGCAACCGCCAGAAACGCCTAGCTCGTGCGCCATCAGTCGAGCTGTTTGTAGACGTCCTGGTACACGGTCTCCTCCTCGGTCGACACAGTGGCCACCATGAAGTTCACCCGCGGATTCAGACCCCGGTGATGGTTCCTGATCACCGTCACGACGCTCCAGTTGTCCTCGACGCCCGGGAGGACGAGACCGTCCAACTCCTTGTCAGCTTCCGGGTCGTCGTCTTGCGACCTGGCCGCTTTCCCCGTCAAGACCGGTAGTGGATTGAGAAGGTACCGCACGAAGACATCCCGCTCGACCTCCACATTCGTGTCGAACTCCGTTACGTACATACGGATCGGATCCACTCCTCGGCGACCGGCGACCTCCTTCATTTTCTCCGTAGGAATCTCCAACTCGGTCCAATGAGGCATTGGTCTCTCCTCTTCCCGGTACATCTGGGATCTCCTCTTCGGCGCTCATTGCCGAAAGTACCCGCGCGGGCGCGGTGATGTGCGGGTCGTTTCTCAGTGTTCGGCGCTGTCGGCCTCGGCCTTGGTGCGATGCACCGTGCCGCCCGGATGCTCGGGGGGCGAATAGAGGGAGTAGAGCTTCACGTCCTCGTCTCCGGTATTGACGACGTTGTGCCACACCCCTGCAGGCACGATGAACGCCCAATCCTCCGAGACTTCGTGCCTTGCGTCCACCCGATCTTCTGTGCGGCCGAACTCCACCAGGGCTTGGCCCTGTTCCAATCGGACAAATTGATCGAGATTGCTGTGGGCCTCCCACCCGATCTCCTCGCCTGGAGCCAGCCGCATCAGTGTCAGTTGGGTGTGCTCGCCTGTGAAGACGACGGTACGGAAGTTGTCGTTCTCGACGGTCAGCTTGTTGATGTCGTCCATCCATTCGGACATGAGTTCCCCGGGGTCTTGCGTTCGACCAACACTACGCGGGCGCTCAGTCTGATGTGGGGCCAAGACACGCTCTCTGGACCTCGCAGAGCAGTCCTAAACCGGGTGTCGGCGTAATCTTGACCTGCAAACGTTCTCGCGGCTCCAGGGAGTGGTCAATAGTGAGGAACATCTACCTTCTCGTTGGAATAGCAGCCGTGGTGACAGCGTGTGGCGCACCGTTGGTTGTGGCCGACGATGAATCTGGCGACGTCGCAGCCTCACAAAGCACCTCGACGGCTCCGGCTTCGACTGCGACCGGCACCGCCCAGTCCGATTCGACCGGAGGCTCCACAATGCCGTCAGACGACGATGCTCCCGAGACCACACAGCCCACATCCACCAAGCCCTCGGGCGACGAGGTGCCTGCAACGTCGGCTCCCGTCGTTGGCGAGGTACCCCAGGCTCTCCTGATGGAAGTACTTGACGATGCGGCCGAACGCACCGGGCTGTTGACTTCTGCTTTTGCGGTGGTGAGGGCGCAGGCATACGAATGGCCGGATGGGTCTCTGGGGTGTCCGGAACCGGGACAGGTATACCCGCAGGTGATCACACCCGGATACCACGTTGAACTAGAGGTGGCGGATGGGGCCAGGTACGACTACCGACTGACCGAACGGGGTTCGTTCAAATTGTGCGAGGGGTCGACGATCACGCCACCAGATAAATGAGCAAGAGAACGCGCAGGAGGGGCGGGTTCTGCATCCCGCCCCTCCTGTAGCAGTCGCTCGCTTACTTAACGAGGAACAACATCGCCTCTGTGGCGTGCGTCGCACCTCCGCGGTTTCCTGCACCGCGATCTCCGTTTGTGACGAGCATTACGCCCAACTCTTCGGAGTTTCCTGGGAACGTCCCGAAGTCGACGACGGTCATCGTCCCGTTCGACTTACCGGCGATGTCTTCGGTCATGGCGTAGTACCGCTCACCGTACGGGGTGATCGTCAGGCCGTCGACCTCATCCCCAGGACCTCCGAAATAGAAGTCCTGAGCGACCACGGCCATGTTGACTTTGGTGCTCAGTATGTCTGTGCCTGTGAGGCCTACCTGCTCACCGCAGATGAGCAGAACCGTGTTGCCGGTGTTGGTGGCGTGCTCTGCGAAGAAGTACGCCGACAACGATCCGGTTTCGAGGTTCAACACCCAGGCAAGCTGGCGGCCGTCGCCGAGTCCGCCCAACCCGGAGGCGTCACGGTTGAGCACGACGTAATCGTCAATGCCGTCCTGATTCACGTCGAGCCACACCTGGTGAGTGACGGGGAGTAAGTGACTCTGCGGCTCCCACGTGTTGACGGCGAACGCCCAAACGAACGACGCTTGGCCCGAACAGTATCCGGCAGGAACCGGGTACGTGTTCACACCCACCGCCCGGATGTCAGGCGTTGGACTCAGTTCACCCCGCTCCCCAACCGGCAGCTGGCCGCTAACGGCCACCAGGGAATAGGCATCGTTCTGAGCGACGCCTACTCCGTTGTTCCTGAGCGAGACCTGATCTTGGCCGCTGGTGACATCGAGCCCTTGTCGGCCGGCGAGGTCGGACGACTTGCGAGGAAGTACGTGCCACGCCAGGTGGATCGGCTGGGTGCCGTCGTCGAGGGTTAGGTAACCGTCAAACTCGTTCGCGTTGAGCGCCAATGGGTTGGCTCCCATCGATCCCGAGTTCATGAAGTTGGCTGGGAGGAGGGCGCCTTTGATCGTCATCCTGACGTTGAACACTGCGTCCTTGCCGGCCTGCACCCGCACGGATTTCGGCGCGCTTATCGATACGGCGCCGGTGTCGTCACCGGCGAAGCGGAACGACGGGCTGATGTTGTACACCACCGCGCTGTTCGAGTAGTTGCGTACCCGAACCTGTCGTTGCAGCTGCACCGTGTCCTTGGCAACCTCGACGTAACCGAAGCTCAACGCCCCGCTATTCGTGGCCACATCCCAGGCGGCGGCTTGGGCGGCAAGGGCGCTGTCGACCCGCACCTCACCACCACCGATCCGTGACACGGGCGCTAGGCCAGAGAACGGGTCAGTGTCGATTGCAGTGTCGCCCGTGTTCATCAACAGCGACTTCACCTCGGCGGGTGACAGGTGCGGCATCGCGTGCAGCACCAGGGCTGCCGATCCTGCCACCATCGGCGCTGCGCCAGAGGTCCCCCCGAACGGGCCCGTGTCGGTGCCAGACCCGGCGATAGCCGACACCGATGCACCGGGTGCACCGATCTCAGGCTTCAACTGGTTGAACTGGTTGGACGGTCCACGAGAGGACGATCCCACCATCTGGCCGATCAGCGGCAACTGGTTCGCGGGATCGACCGTCGCTTCGGCGGTGCCGTCGATGTTCGCCTTTATGAAGTTGGCATCGGCCTGGCTGATCATGTAGCCGGGGATGTCGATGGGTCGCTCGCCACCGTCGCCACCGGAGAAAGGGTCGCCGGGTGCGATGAGGCCGATGATTCCTACGGCGCCACCAGCGTCGCCGATGTTCTTGATCTTGGCCGTGAAGTTGCAAGCCCCGCGGTCGACCAGAACGATCAGACCGGCAAGGGATCCAGCCGCGAATGACGCGCAGCCGTTCAGGTTTCCGCCTGCGCCGTCACCGTACTGGGCGATCCCTGTGATAGGCCCAGCGAGTTCCGCCGACCACGGCTGGAACACGGCGGGAATATCCCGTCCTTCAAAGGCGATCAGTTGCAGTCCAGCCGACGGAACCTGGGTCTGGGCAACGCTGAGGGCACTCGGCGCCGCCGAAGGCGTGCCCATCACGTATGGCTTGTCTCCCGAGTTGCCGGCTGACGCCACCGTCAGCACTCCCAACGCCGAGGCATTGTCGACGGCCAGCGAGAGGTCGTCGTCGAAGGGCTGACCGTAAGGCGATCCCAGCGACATGTTGATGATGTCAACTGCGTCACTCGGATCGCCGTCACCATTGGGATCGACGGCGAACTCCATCGCTTGGAGCAGGGCGATCCCCGAACAGGACGTGGAGACCGAGGAGCACACCTTGAGAGCATATAAATCGGCTCCCGGAGCCACTCCGCCTTCTCCGGCGATGATGTGGGCTACGTGAGTTCCGTGGCCGGCTTCCGGTCCGTCATCGATTGGATCGGGGTCGGGGGCAAGATCACCCGACGGCCATGTGCTTCCGACGAAGTCGTATCCGCCTACGACCTTCGAGTTTGGAAAGAGTTCCGGGACGACTACCGCCGGATTGGCTGTGGCGAGGTCGTAATCATCCAGGTCGCCGCTGCCTCCCAGCGCGGCATGGGTGTAGTCGATGCCTGAGTCCAGCACTGCCACTGAAACGCCTGCACCGTCGAACCCGCTGTTCTGGACCGCGGAAGAACCTATGTATGAAACTGTCTCCGACAAATCGAGTTCGTAGTCGGCCACGGGGACGACCCGGAACACATCGGGTTCGGCGAGTATGTCGCCGATGGCCGCACGGTCTACCTCGATGAACACGGCGTTGAGGACGAGTTGCACGCTCCCAAGCACGCGGGCAGTCGGGTCGTGAGCCATCACCCGCGTCAGCAAGTCCTCTTGACTGTCGGCCACGGCTTTACGCGCCTGGGCTGCCGCCCTACCACGTAGACCGGATTCCGCCACGGCGGGATCCTTCAGTCGGATGAGCACCCGGGCCGGTCCGTCCCCGGTACCGAGAAGCGCGTCGATCTGCGCCGCGCTCATCTGATCCGTCATCGGTGCATTGAGCCGTAGTTCACCGACAGCATCCGGAATTGCCCGGTCAGCTGCTCGATCGGGCATGGCACCGGCGGGAGTCGCCGCGAAAGCAGTCGTAAACACGGCGACGAGAACGATCAGTCGTCGTCTCATTAGTCCCTCCACTTGTCTCCCTGGTGGGCGCTACTGCGCCCTCTCGGGGGAGACCATAGACCAACATCCTTGAGCGTGGTCGCGCTTGGAGAAGTGTTCCTAATGCGGATTTCGTATGAAGAACAGGTCAACCACCGCCGATCCTCAACACAAGCTGACGTTGAGTTGGACTAACCGCCTGGAGGTCGTCATCCGGCGGGTAAGTCCGGATACTCCGGACTGCGATCTGTGAGCCGTCGACAGGCCCGCGTCGCCCAACACAATCACCGCACCGATCTGGTACCGGTTGACCGTGTAAGGAATAGGCATGTCGAACGATGACCACAGTGGACCGCCGGACCCACGACCTGTTCACTCCGTCGGGCACGATGCCCTCGCCTCCGAGTAAGTCGACAGCCACGCCCTCGATTATGAAGCTGATCGAATGTCGGGAACTGAGCGATTGTGTACACCGCAATCCACCTCGCGACGCCAAGATGGGATCCGGAAGGAACGTCTTCCGGTCGCCCATCTTGGTCGTGGTGCCCGCTGGTCAAGCTACCTTGGGCTCATGCGGTCCACACTATGACGGTCGTCAATACGCGCACTGAGACCTTGCACGGACACGATCTGTGGCTCGTCGACAGTGGGGACGGGCCAGCTGTGCTGTTCATACACGGATTGTTGGGTTCGCATAGGAACTGGTTGCACCTAATCGACAAGCTCGATGATCGGCACCGGCTGTTGGCTCCTGACCTGTTCGGGCACGGCTCGTCCGCCAAGCCGATGGGCGATTACTCGCTCGGCTCTCACGCCGCCACGCTCCGCGACCTTCTCGACCGCTTGGGAGTGGACCGGGTAACGCTGGTCGGGCATTCGCTGGGGGGCGGGGTCGCCATGCAGTTCTGTTACCTCTTCCCGGAGAGGGTTGACCGACTAGTCCTGGTGTCGAGTGGAGGGTTGGGTCGGTCAGTGAGTCGCCTGTTGAGGGCTGCTGCACTTCCCGGTGCGGAGTTGGTGTTGCCCATGATCGCCTCGGCTTGGGTCCAGGAGCGGGGAAAGTCGCTGGGAAGGACTTTGGCCAAAGTGGGTTGGCGGGCCAGTTCTGATGTCGCCGAGGCCTGGCAGGGCTTCGTGTCCCTCGCCGACGCTGAAAGCCGGCGCGCCTTTCTCGCCACGACCCGCTCCGTCATCGATCCTGGTGGCCAGACTGTTACCGCCCACGATCACCTCCCGGTCGATATACCCACACTGATCGTCTGGGGTACCCGTGACAAGATGATCCCGCCGTGGCACGCCGCCACGGCACAACGGGTGTTTCCGGATAGCCAGCTTGAGTTGTTCGAGGGCGCAGGCCACTTCCCACATCTCGATGACCCTGAGCGTTTCGCCGATCTATTGAACGGCTTCATCAACGGCTAGGTTCGCAGTCAGATGCGATGGATATGGATAAAACCCTCGGCTGTCGCGTTGGGGCCAACACGAGCAAGTAAGTGGCAGCTCTCGCGGGCGGAGCGGGCCGGTGAAAAGCAGGGGCTTCGCCTCTCTCTCGTTGGCCGTCGGAGTTGTCTGCTGATCTTGGCTGTCGAGGAGGCAAGTGTCTGAGCCCAAGGCAGAGCACGCCATGCGACGTTCGACCCGCGGTCGGGTCGTTGATGTCGCCCGTTTCGCCCTCATGGGGTTGGCCGCCGGAGCGGCGGCCAAGATCGCGGATGAATCCGGCATCGGATGGCTCGCCGATCTGGGTACCTACCCGGCCGTCTGGGTGCTCGCGCTGGCGACGATCGCACGAGCTGCGCCGACCGCAGGTGCTTCGGCTCTGACGGCCGGAGGGTTCTTCACCGCGATGGTTGGGGCGTATTACGCCTGGGCCAGCCTGGCGCTCGGCTTCCCATGGGGGCCTGAGCTGCTGTACTGGCTCACCATCGCGGTGCTCGCCGTTCCGTTCGCAGCAGCCGCCGTCTGGTGGGCTCTTCGACGCTCCGGTGCGGTGGCCGGACTGGTCCTCGCTGCAATGGCAGCGATCGCTGCCGGCAACGGCGCGTTGCTCCGGGCCGTCCGTGCCCTCTCCGGCGACCTGCCCCTTGAGTTCGTACGACCCATGCAGGTGGTGATCGAGATCGCGGTGTCGATCCTGCTGATCGTCGTGTTCCCGCGCCATCACCGCACGCGCTGGTGGGCAATCGGCGCCTGGCCGCCGTTGGTGTGGCTCACGCCACGGATGCTCGCCTTGCTGGCTCGCATCGCGGTCGGTTGACATCATCCGAGCCGGCGGCTGTTCGGCGACCATCAGCAGGGAAGTGCCCGTCGTTGCGGCGCACTTGTGTAACCCGTCGGACATGACCCTGCCTCGGCAAGCTGGATGCGCTTCGCGCCTGCTGTCGGCCCGCCTTTTGCCCGCAAGTCTCCGCATCTCAAAACATCAACTGTCGATCGCATCAACGAAAGAGCTTCAGCGCCAGTGCCCGTTAGCTGGACATTCGGTTGGCTAGGGCGGAGGCCTATTTGCTCCGGAGTGTCGGGTCGAGAGCGTCACGCAGTCCGTCGCCGAGGAAGTTGACGCTGATCACGGTCAGTGAGATGAGGACACCGGGCCAGATCACCCTCATCGGTGTCAGATTGATGAAGTCCTTGGCGTCGAACAACAGCCGTCCCCACGTCGGGAAGTCCGATGGAAAACCAAGACCGAGGAACGACAAAGCGGACTCGGTGATAATGGCGACAGCCACCCCGAGAGCCGCCGCCACCATGACCGGGCTGAGCACGTTGGGGAAGATGTGGCGCATGATGATGTTGCGCTTCCGAGTACCGATGCTCTCGGCCGCGACGACGAACTCTTGGCCTTTGAGCGCCAGCACCTCGCCGCGAACGATCCGAGCGGTCTGCATCCAACTGGTTATGCCGATGATGAACACGACCAGCAGGAACACCCCGACTTCGGGTCCGAACGCATTTCTCAGAGTGTCTCGGAAGAGCATGATGATCACGAGCAAGAGGGGAAGGATCGGCAGAGCGAGGAACATGTCCGTTGCCCGCATGAGCCAACCGTCGAGCTTCGGAAAGAAGCCGGCGAGGATTCCTACGGTCGTTCCGATGAGGACTCCCAGCGACATGGCGGTCATTCCGACCGCTAGGGAGATCCGGCCCCCAATCATCACCCGTGCAAGGACATCGCGCCCGAGATTGTCTGTCCCGAAGGGGAACTTGGCGGACGGAGGCTGGTTGGTGATGGACGTGTTGATCGCGAACGGGTCGTTCGGATAGACCATGGGTCCGAAGAAACACCCGATCACGATCACGCTCAGCACGAGCAGACCACCCACCGCGCCTTTGTGTCTGCGGAACTGGCGCCACACGTCACCCCACATCGAGCGGTGCTTGGCACCGGTCACGTCGAGATGCGACGGTGCTTCGGGTGGTAGTGGTTGCGTGGCCACCATGGGCTAGGTCCTATCACTCATAGCGGATTCGCGGATCGAGGAAACCGTAGATCACGTCTGCGATGAGATTGAACGTCACGATCAGCACCGCAAATATGAATGTGAGGGTCTGGACCATTGGAACGTCCGCACCCTGGATGGCGCTGATCAGTAAGTGCCCGATTCCGTTAATTCGGAAGATCTGCTCGGTGATGATCGCTCCAGCGAAGATGCCGGGGATCTGGAGGGCGATCAGGGTCACAACCGGAATGAGGCTGTTACGCAGCACGTGGATTATGAGCACCCGGTTCTCGACCAAACCCTTGGAGCGCGCCGTTCGGACGTAATCCTTGGACAGGTTGTCGAGCATCGACGAGCGCGTAAATCGGCTGAGGGCCGCGGCGTTGAAGAGTGATAGGACCGCCACCGGCATGGCTATCTGTTTGACCTGGATGACGAAACTCGGCCAGTCCGTCACTTGGTGGGTGGTGTCATAGAACGACGGGAACCATCCGAGCCAAACACTGAAAATGACGATGGCTAGTAGTCCGGTGAAGAACGTCGGCACCGAGTAGCCGATCATCGAGACGAATGTCCCGACGTTGTCGAAGATCGAGTACTGCTTGTAGGCAGAGATCACGCCGACCGGGATGGCGATGAGGATCCCGAAGACGAATGCCAGGCCAAGCACCCAAAGGGTTTGTGGCAGCCGCTCGATGATGGTGTCGACAACAGGCCCGCGGGACGACCAAGAGATGATTCGGGTGCGTTCCGCACCCTCTCCAATTGACACGTTGAAGACTTGCTCGATCACGTTGAGGGGTTCGAAGACGAACATCTGACGCATCCACTTCACCCATCGGATGAGGAACGGGTCGTTGAAGCCGAGGGTTACGCGAATCTGTTCGCGTACGTCAGGTGGAACGGTGAGGGGCAGACTGGCCGTTGGGTCGCCTGGCGCCAGATCGAGGATCGCAAAGATCACAAAGCTGATGACGATCAGCGTCGGAATGGCAATCAGAAGTCGTCTGGCGATGTAACGGCCCATGGGTCACCTATGGAGGGGTTGGCGGCAAGGGAGCCTTTCGGGATAATCCCGAAAGGCTCCCCACCATTTCATCGGATGCGGACCGCGCTTCTTAGCTACGTGCCCAGTCTTCGATGTTCCAGTACTCAGAGTCCCAGGCGTTCAAGCCGCCGACACCGGTGAGGGTGTTCGCGAACGCCGAAACCGAGCCACGCCAAATGAGCGGGATGATCGAACCGGATTGGACGAGCATGTCGTTCATCTGGATCACCAGCTCCGACCGCCGACCTAGATCGGCAGTCTGCGCGAGCTCTGCTTGCAGGGCGTCGTACTCGTCGCTCTGGAAGCGCTGGATGTTCTGCCCACCCCAGTTGTTTTCACGTTGGGCGATCTGGCTCGTTACCCAGTTACCCATGTAACCCTGCGGGTCGACCGAACCTGAGCCGTTCGTGTACATCTGGATGTCGGCGTAGAACTTCTGGTACGTGTCCGGGCTGGCCGGATCGCCACCGAAGAAGACCGACGCGTCGACGTTTTTGAGTTCTACCTCGACGCCGATCGCCTGCCAGTAGGACTTGAGCAGCTCTTGGACCGTCTGGCGCACAGCGTTCGTCGATGTCTGGAACAGCATCCGAAGCGGCGTTCCCTCGTACTCCCTGACACCGTCGCCATTGGAGTCGACGGCACCCACTGAGTCGAGAAGCGCGTTAGCGGCATCTATGTCCTGGGTGAGGCACTCGTCGTTGTTCGTCGACGCTGCTGGCGGAGCGGGCCACACGTTGCACGTCGGGGCTCCTCCTGCGCCGTAGCCGATGTCGGTCAGTTCCTGTCGGTTGATTGCCAACGACAGCGCCCTGACGATGTCCGAGTTGGTGAGGAACGGATGGGGGTTCGTCCCCTCGTTCCACTCTGACCGATCGTCTCCCAGTCCCGCGTCCGGGTTGGTCTGGTTGATCATGATGCGCTCGACGTTGGAAGCGAAGCTGGTTTGGAGGGCGCCGATGCCGGTCGCCTCCATGTCGGCGAGAACGACAGGGTCCACCTGCAGGTTCCAGCCGTAGTCGGCTTCGCCAAGCACTAGGACGGAGCGGGCCGATGCCTCGGCGTCGCCGCCACCCTTGAGCACGATCTCACCGAAGTAGGGCTTGCCCTCGGACGCACCGCGGTAGTTCGGGTTGAACGAGTACAGCGCAGTGTCGTTCGTGCGGAACTCGGTCACCATATAAGGACCGGTGCCGATCGGGCCGAAGTTCTGCTCGGTGCAACCCTGGGAAGCCGCGCCGACGCAACCCTCGAACTGGGCCTTCTGGATGATGGGCGCCTGGTAGGAGACGAATGCGCTGTACGGGAACGGCGTCGGTGCCTCGAAGTTGATCTTCACTGTCAGCTCGTCGACGGCCTCGACGCTGCTGATCCCGTCGTACAGGCTCGACTGCGTGCATCCGGTCGCTTCTTCGATGCAGTACTCGTATGTGAAGACGACGTCCTCGGCGGTCAACGGCGTTCCGTCTGACCACAGGACTCCGGACTTGAGCGTCCATGTCACCGACATCAGATCGTCTGGGATACCGCCGTTCTCGGGCGTTGGGATCTCCGCCGCCAGTGCCGGAACCAGTTCGCCCTCAGGAGAGAACTCGGCAAGCGGTTCGATGATCAATGACGATGCGAGCAGTTCCTTGGTACCTCCCGAGAGGTACGGGTTCAGAGCCGTGGGCGCCTGCCACTGGAGCAGTGTCAGCGTCCCGCCTTGGCCTGCGTCGGATTCAGGGGCTGCGGTCGTGTCTGTTGTTGCGGCTGTTGTGGTCGTGGCCCCGGACGCGGCTGTCGTCGTAGTGTCTTCAGTCGCTGAGCCACACGCCGCCAATATGATGGCCATCACGGCGAACAGGGCCAACCATCGTTGCTTGTTCATATGGATAACTTCCTCTCGCTGGCCGGTCATTGCGACCGGCTACAGCGGAAAAACTAGCAGCGCGTACCTCTAGAAGGGGCGAATCCGCTCGTTTGATGAAGTCGTGATCAGCCCGCGAAGTGACAGGCAACCCAGCGACCCGGCTCCAGTTCGCGGTATTCGGGAGCCTCGTCGACGCACAGCTGCTCGGCTCGCGGGCACCGGGTGTTGAACGGACACCCTGGAGGTGGGTTAGCGGGGCTGGGAATGTCGCCTTCGAGGATGATCCGCAGGCGAGTCGACTCGAATTCGGGATCCGGCACTGGGACTGCGGAGAGAAGTGCCTGTGTGTACGGGTGCATCGGGTCGTCGTAGAGCGTGTTCACCTCTGCCAGTTCCATGATCTTGCCGAGATACATGACAGCCACCCGATCGGCGATGTGGCGCACCATGCTCAGATCATGGGAGATGAATAGATAGGTGAGGCCGAGTTCTTCCTGGATCTTCTCCATGAGGTTGACCACTTGGGCCTGGATCGAGACGTCGAGCGCGGCGATGGGCTCGTCACAGACTATGAACTCCGGGTTCAAGGCGATCGCCCTCGCCACACCGATGCGCTGGCGCTGGCCACCTGAGAATTCGTGCGGATACCGGTTGGCGTGCTTTGGTGCCAGTCCTACCAACTCGAGGAGCACCTCCACCGCCCGCTGCGCCTCCGCACCCTGTGCTCTGTCGTGTTCCCTCAGCGGCTCACCGATGATCGACCCGACGGTCATCCTCGGGTTGAGACAGGCATGCGGATCCTGGAACACCATCTGCATTCGTGGTCGAAGCTTCCTGAGTTGGCGCGGTCGGAGCGTGCTGATATCGACTCCGTCGAACCAGATCTCGCCGTCTGTGACGTCTTCGAGCCTCAGCAGCATCCGTCCGGTAGTCGACTTGCCCGACCCACTCTCACCAACGAGTCCCAGTGTTTCGCCTCGGAAAATGTCGAACGTCACTCCGTCAACAGCTTTGACGGCCCCGACCTGACGGCGCATGACGCCCTTCATGATCGGGAAGTGCTTTTTCATGTCTCGGACGCTGACGAGAACGTCATCGGACTTACCGACTACCGAGGCCGTTCCCCCTGCGATTTCAGACGTCATCGCGGGGCCTCATGTTGTCAACGTCGTACCAGCAGGCGACCCGGTGACCCGGACCGACATCGATCAGGTATGGATTCTCGGCAATGCAACGGTCGAAGGCGTGCGGGCAGCGGGGAGCGAAGGAGCATGAGTTAGGTTCGGCATACAGGCTGGGCGGCTGGCCCTTGATGTTTACCAATTCCAGGCCCTTCTGGTCGAGCCGAGGGAGTGAGCCGAGCAACCCCTGGGTGTAGGGGTGCTTGGGACTGGCGTAGAGATCCCGGACCAGGGCCTCCTCCACGATCTGGCCCCCGTACATCACCAGTACCCGCTCGGCCAGGCCCGCGATCACCCCCAGGTCGTGTGTGATCCAGATCACGGCGGTTCCGAGTCGCTCCTGGAGGTCCTTGATGATCTCGATTATCTGTGCCTGGATCGTCACATCGAGGGCGGTTGTCGGTTCGTCGGCGATGAGCACCTCGGGGTTGCACGCGAGGGCTATGGCGATCATGACCCGCTGGCGCATGCCTCCAGACAACTCATGGGGGAAGCTCTCGAGTCGCTGTTTGGCGGAGGGGATCCCGACCAGCTCGAGCAGCTCCTGTGCGCGCTCGTCGAGCTCTCCCTTGGGCAGCTCGCGGTGGATGCGAAGCGACTCCTTGATCTGGTAGCCGACAGTCAGCACGGGGTTGAGCGACGTCATCGGATCCTGAAAAATGAAACCGACCTGACCTCCGCGGACTTTGCGCAGGGCCGAAGGGCTGAGAGTGAGGAGGTCCCTGCCTTCGAACATGGCGTACCCGTCGGTGATTTCGCCAGGCGGTATTGGTATGAGTCGAAGTAGCGACATCATGGTGACGCTCTTGCCGGATCCGCTCTCCCCGACCACGCCGACGAACTCGCCCTTCTCTAGCGTGAAGCTCACTCCGTTGACGGCGTGAACCACTCCGTCCTGGGTGTTGAACCTGGTGGTGAGGTTTTTTACTTCGAGTAGGGGTTGGGTCACGTGCTCATCACAGTCGGATGCGAGGCTAGCCCCTGCTCCATACTCGTTGCCGGAAACTCAGCGGAGTAGCTGATCCCACAGGTCGGCCTCGGCGAGATCGATGATGGTGTGGGCCATCGCTAACGCTCCGTCGCGGATCGCCTTGTCGCCTGACGCGGTGACCGTCGCCGCCGCGAACTCCTTTTGATGGTTGACCGCATCACCCGAGTCGATCGACAGCATCGGATGGATGGAAGGCACCACCTGGCTGACGTTGCCCATGTCCGAGGAGCCGCCTTCGGCGCCGTGGTCGGCTTCGAGCGCGAGGGTGCGCCCGAGTGCGGCCGAATTGGCGTCGAACAGTCCTGTCATCACCGGGTCGCTGATCATGTTGTCGTAGGGGTGGTCGAGGGGTGTCACCTCAAGACGACAACCTGTGGCCGTCGCAGCCGCTTCGAAGCACGCCCGCACCCTGGGAATCAACTCGTGCAGTCGTTCCTTGTTCGCCGAACGAATTCCCCAGGTGGATCGTGTGTGCGACGGGATGATGTTCGAGGCGTCACCGCCCTCGTTAATGATGCAGTGGATGCGATCACTGCCCAAGATGTGCTGGCGGAGCGTCGATACGTTCATGTAGGCCTGCACAAAGCCGTCGAGAGCGTTGACGCCGAGGTGAGGAGCGAACGCAGCGTGCGAGTCCTTGCCGAAGTATTCGACCGTAAAGCTCTCCCGAGCCTGGAACGAGGGGTCCAGAACGTCGGTGGGACTCGGGTGGATCATCATCGATGCTGCCGCATCGTCGAAGGCTCCAGCGTTGATGAGTATGACCTTGCCTCCGCCCCCTTCCTCAGCTGGCGTCCCCAGCACGGTCACACGGATCCCGAGTTCATCGGCCAGGCCGGCCACTGCCACACCTGCGCCAAGTGCCGCGGTAGCGATGATGTTGTGCCCACAGGCGTGACCGACCGCCGGTAGAGCGTCGTACTCACAACAGATGACCACCCGTGGTCCCTTCGTTCCAGCGGTGGCTTCGAAGGCTGTCTCCAGGCCATACGCCGGGTACTTGACCGAGAACCCACGGTCATCGAGGAAACCGGCGAGACGTCGCGACGACTCGAACTCCGCGAAACCGAGTTCCGGGTTCTCGAACATCCAGTGCGAGATCGAGCGGAGTTCACTCTCGACATTGGCGAATGCTTCTTCGGCGCGCTGCTTTCTACTCATACGGCCACGCTACCCCGCCTTGCGGTGCTCAGGCCGGTTGTGGCTCGCCTCCGGTACCAAGCGCGTTGCGAGCGCAGACGCAGTACCGTTGCAGTCGTGAGCGACGAGAAACAACCCGGTGGCCTCGTTATCGCGTTGAAACCTGCCCAGTTGGTGGGTCTCGTCGCCGTGATCGTGGCCGTGAGACAGATCCTCCGCCGCCGTCGGGCCTGACTCCATTCAACTCATGCCGCGCTCTGACGCTTGCTGGCTATTCGTTACGATCGTTTGGGGCTTCCGGGTTCCGTGCATTGGATTCCGGTGACGGCACTAAGTCTGCCGCGATGGAGTTCCGCTTCTCAAAGACTGGAGGCAGAAGATGGTCGATGTGACGAGAACGAACCCGATCGACGAGATGCTCGAGTTTCCGTTGATGGAGGCGATTTTCGGACGTCGAGCTCGGCGGGTGGGTCTGGGGATGAGCGTTCCTTCCGGGCCTCTCGCCTCCCAGTCGAAGTCGCAGGCGAAGCCTTTGACCGAGCTCGAGCGAGCAGTGCTCGTGGCGGCCGGCACCGGCGTGACTGGGTGGAACTTCGGGGTGCCTTTCGGGCCTGATCGACCGGAGGCTCATGCCCACTACACCCAGCGATTCACCGGCCGCACAGCACCGACCGCCGCTGGTTTTGGCACTCCAGTCCTCTTCTTCACTGACGACGAAGGCACGTACTTGACGAACACACGTGACAGCACACCAACCGCCGTTCGCGAGTTCGACGGCGACGTGGAAGACGCCCAGCGGATAATCGACCAGTGTCGGGCCAGCACCACAAAGCTTGGCGATACAAGGCTCGATTTGCCCGCTCAGCCGCCGCACATGCTGCCGCCCAATCTCTGGATGGCCAACGCTCCTGGCTCGACTTTGTTCATGCCCGTTGGCGATGCGAGTGAGCAGGCTCTGGGGTTTCTGTCGATTGTCATTAGCAATGGTGGCTTTGTGATCGATGACGAGGCGGGTCGTCCTGCTGGTGACCTCGGCCAGTTCGTTCGGAGTGGGCTGCTCGACGAGAACAAGGCCACGCCTCTGTCAGTGATCCACCAGATGACCTATGAAGCGAGCTGTGCCGAACTGGATTTCATGAACCACAACATCGTGCTGACGTTGCAGGCGATGGGTCTGGGCGGATTGTTCTTCAATGGCATTAACCGTTGGAGCGTCCTCGGAGCTTTTGCTGACCAGGGAATCGCTGGACTCGGTTTCCGTTTCGTCCACGACGAACGCTGGACTCTTCCGAACCCTGTTGGACTCGACGGCGTGTATGAGGCGCTCTGTCCCCCTTACCAACCCGACATGCGAGCGGCGGCGGAGGTGTTCGTAGAGCGGAAGTTTGGTCCGGGAGGAACCTATGACTCCACCACCCCCGGCGCGTGGAAGGACCCGGCGACCATCAAGGCTGGTGTCGAGCCCTACAGCGACGAGTTCGTGGCTTGCCTAGGTGAGGTAGCCCAGTACATCTACGACACGCGAGGTCGCTTTCCTGACACGGTTACCACGATGGTTCTCAGCGGTTACGTACAGGCTGTGCACCTCGACACCGACTACTACGACGCCCACTACCAACCCGGGGCTTACCTGCGGAGTCACGCCAAGCACTGGGAGCGGTGGCACAGCAGCGATTGATCGACTATCGACTGGCAGCGATGCGCGAGAAACCTCACAGCGTGTGGCGTCAGTGCTGGAATCGGGCGGCGTAGAGGTCTCGCAGGAGTGCGGCCTCTGCCATGTGGTGGATGAACTCCCGGTTGGTCCAACGGACGATCCCGATAAACGGCAATTCGGGGTCGAGCCCCCACGGGTATCGGCCGTACCCGGGCGTATCGAGGTCTGCGTCGCGGAGCGATTCGACGCCTTCTACCCACCGCCCGACCGCGTCCCATAGATGATCGAGTGCGCTAGCAGCGTGCGGCGAGAACTCGACGACGTCCTCGGGAGCGACCGAGCGAGATCCGAATGTCCACTCCCAACGGCCCTCGAGCCCGGAAAGCACGTGGTTCAACCGCCAGGCGATCGTCGTCGTTGGCCCCGGTGCGAACGGGTCGATACGTTCGCTGTCGATTTGCCACTCGCCAGGCCCATAGGCCTGTGACGTCGACACCTCGGCGCGGGGCCGAATCGACCACATGTCTGGTACCGGCTCCCAGAGGTACTCCTCGTTGGTGAGGCCCTTCATGCGATCACGCGAGAAGTCCATCGACTCGCTCAGCTGCTCGACCAGCAGTCCTACCCGATCGGTCCTGATTTCCATATTTGTCCTCCGGGGTTCTCGGCGATCTCTGTCGGCACTCCCACGACTATCGACGGGCCGCCTTGGGGTGGGTTTCGACCATGCGGAGGGCGACATCGGCCCCCGAGGCGGCGGTGATGGCGGCCACCACGAAGATCGCCGTGGAGATCGAGTAGAAATCGGCGATTGATCCTGCCAACACCGCCCCGACGGCGAAACCCAGGTCACGCCACAGCCGGTAGACACCGACGGCTGCCCCCCGCCAATGCGGGTGAGCAACATCACCTACGACGGCTATCAATGTGGGATAGGCCATCGCGGTGCCCGCACCGAACAGAGCACTTCCTACCGCCCAGGTCTCAAAGTTCTGTCCCATGGCGATGACCAACAACCCGACCGCCTCGGTCATCTGGCCGCCGGCTATCAGCCACTTGCGGCCAACTCGATCCGATAATGCCCCGGTGAACAACTGGCCGACGCCCCACACCCCCGGAGCAATTGCCACCAAGAGACCCACCGTGCCGATGTCGAGTCCTGACAAAGCGAAGTAGATCGGGAAGAGTCCCCATGCCATGCCTTCGTTCAGGTTGTTGACAAGCCCCGCCCGACTCGCCGCCGACAACGAGCGGTCCCGCCACGTTGCTAAAGCGAACACCTGGCCGTGGGAGAGGTCATCCGGGTGTGCACCGCCGACATGAGTCGCCGCTTCATGCGCCACATGGCCGGCGGTCTCTCGAACGAAGAATGCTGATAGTCCGAGGCCCAGCCCGGCGAACGCCAGACCCAGGAAGAAAGGTGCGGGTCGCAAACCGTGAGACTCGGCGATCACTCCCGTTGCCCAGGCCGCCAGTGCGACCGCCCCATAACCGGCAGCTTCGTTGAACCCCATCGCCGTGCCTCGGCGCTTCGGCCCCACGAGGTCGATCTTCATTATCACCGTCACGGACCACGCCAGCCCTTGATTGACCCCCAACAAAACGTTGGCGAACACGACCCAAGACCATGTTGGGGCGAAGATCAACATAAAAGGAACAGGCAATCCGAACAGCCAGCCAGCGATCAGCACGGGCTTGCGCCCGAAGCGGTCGGCAAGTGTCCCTGCGAAGTAGTTGACGATCGCCTTGGTGAGTCCGAACGCAACGATGAAAGTCAACATCGCGGTGTAACCAGACAGGGCGAATTCGGATTCGGCCAGTAGCGGTAGGACCGTGCGCTCCTGGCCGACGAGACCACCGACCAAGGCGTTGACACCGACGAGGAGTGCGAACTGCGGAAGGTTGTTCTTCAAGCCCAGTCGCACTGGGCCGAGGTCATCGCTCATGTACGGGCCTTGGTTCGATAAGGAACTCGGCGCGAGTGTGCCATGCCAATCTCTTCAGAACCTGAAGAACGCTCAGGGGTGGCGTGTAAGTTCTCTGGCAGATGACAGACATTCCTACCGGGACCGTCACGTTTCTTTTCACCGACATTGAGGGATCGACCCGGCTGTGGGAGAACGATCCCGTCAAGATGGAGAGATCGCTCGCCGCCCACGACGAGGCTTTGCGTGCTGTATTCGACGCTCATTCCGGTCACGTGTTCGCCACCGGTGGGGATGGATTCTGCGTCGCCTTCACCAGACCTGAACAGGCCGCCATGGCCGCAGTAGAGGCCCAGCAGACGGTTAGGTCAATCGACGTTCCCTTCCTCGTCCGAATGGCAATGCATGCCGGTGTCGCCGACGAACGAGATGGCGACTACTTCGGACCGGTCGTCAATCGGGTTGCCCGGCTGTTGGAGGTGGCAAATGGGGGGCAAGTGGTGGCCTCCGGGTCTGTCGCCGGGCTGATCGACGTCTCCAGGATGGACGGGTTGACCCTGACCGACCTGGGACAACATCGCTTGCGGGACCTCGCTTCTCCCGAGCGAATCCATGCCCTTCACCACCCCTCGCTGCCGCGAGTCACGACCGCGATCCGCACGCTTGACACCGTCCCCAACAACCTCCCCGCACAGGTTTCGAGTTTCGTGGGCCGGGACCAGGAACTCGCCGAGGCCGAGAAGCTGCTCGCCGGGGCGAGGCTTTTGACGGTGACAGGGGTGGGCGGAGCAGGCAAGACCCGCCTTGTCATCCAGTTGTCTGCCCAACTGCTCGATGACTTCGGTGACGGGGTATGGCTCGTCGAACTTGCCCCGGTCAGCGACCCCGAACGGTTGACGGCCGCGGTCGCCAACACCTTGGGCGTTGTTGATCGCGCCGATCGTGACCTATCGGACGCGCTCCTAGAGCGTCTCAAGGACTCGAATGAGCTGATTGTCTTGGACAACTGCGAGCACGTGGTCGATGCTGCGGCCCACCTAGCCGACCGCATCCTGCAAGGGGCGCCTGGGGTCAAGCTGGTCGCGACTAGCCGCGAACTGCTCGGCGTGAGGGGTGAAGTTCCTTTTCAGCTTCGGTCGATGGCCATGCCGACGGAGGCGACTCCACTGAGTGAGGCGCTCCGACATGACGCCGTCCGCCTGTTCGCCGAGCGGGCGGCCGCTGTCTCGCCCGGCTTCCGGGTTACCTCAGAGACCTTGCCGCCCGTCATCGAGATCGTCCGGCGTCTCGACGGGATGCCATTGGGCCTGGAACTGGCTGCCGCTCGCATCAGGGTGATGAGCGCAGCTCAGATTGCTGCTCGCCTCAACGACTCTTTCCGGCTCCTCACCGGTGGGAGCCGAACTGCGCTGCCGCGCCAGCAGACTCTCGAGGCTGCCATCGATTGGAGCTACCAACTGCTGGACGACCAGGAGCGAACCCTCTTCAGACGGCTCTCGGTGTTCCAGGGCAGCTTTCGCCTGGAGTCTGCCGAGGAGGTGTGTGGATTTGATCCTCTTGAGACATGGGATGTCCTGGACCTGCTCGCCAAGTTGGTTGATAAGTCACTCGTTGCGACAGTCGAAGTCGGCGACGAGGTCCGCTACAGGATGCTCGAGACGTTGCGCCAGTTCGCGCGGGAGCGCCTTGCCGAAGACGGAGAGTCCGACACTCTTGGTGGCCGGCATCTTGACCATTTTCGCAAACTTGCCGAGACAACGATCTACGACATCCGCGGTCCCGACGAAACGCGAATAATCACCGGGCTCCGAGCCGACCACGACAACCTTCGCAGGGCCATCAGATGGGCGATCGACATCGGAGATGCCGAAGCGGCCCAAGCAACTGCTGGGTCGTGTTACCGGTTCTGGTTCATGGACGACTTTTTCGTCGAGGGGCGACGGTGGTGTGAGGAGGCTCTGGAGCTGGCAGAACCGGCGGGCCAGGCCGGCGGGCGAGCACTCCTCGGAGCGGGTACGTTGGCGATGGCTCTCGGAGACATCCCTGTGGCCAATCGACACCTGCAACTCGC
>JBGTKD010000148.1:0-13594 GCA_041744795.1 Acidimicrobiia bacterium | reverse complement strand
GGCACCGGCCGGCATCATCCTTTCAGGTGGGCCTGCCTCTGTTTACGCCGAGGACGCCTATTTGGTGGATCCGGCGATTTTCGATCTTGGTGTTCCGGTACTCGGCATCTGTTACGGACATCAACTCATCGCCAACGCCCTGGGCGGAGAGGTGGCCAGAACCGGCCAAGCCGAATACGGCAAAACGGAGGTCACAGCGTCTCTGGGTTCACTTCTCTTACAGGACGTGGGCGAGAGCCTTGAGGTGTGGATGAGCCACCGCGACGCGGTTTCCCGACCACCCGAAGGTTTTGTTGCCACCGCTTCGAGTCCCGGTTCACCGGTCGCAGCCATGGAAGATCGCCAGAGAGGGCTCTTCGGTGTCCAGTTCCATCCCGAGGTCGCCCACACTCCCCGCGGCCAGGAGGTGCTGAAACGGTTCCTGTATGACGCCTGCGGAGCCCACCCCTCATGGACCCGACACTCGATCATCGAATCCCAGGTTGCGGCCATTCGCGCACAGGTTGGAGATGCGCGAGTGATTTGTGGTCTGTCCGGCGGGGTCGATACGTCCGTGGCCGCAGCGCTCGTGCATGAAGCCGTTGGTGATCAACTCACTTGTATTTTCGTCGATCACGGGATGCTCCGCCACGGGGAGGCCGAGCAGGTGGAGGAGACATTCCGCGGGCATTTCAATATCGACCTGGTCCATGTGAAAGCCGCCGATCGATTTCTAGAGCGTCTATCGGGTGTGACCGATCCCGAGGAGAAGCGCAAGATCATCGGCGAGACATTCATCAGGGTCTTTGAAGACGAGGCGGCTCGCCTCTCGGACGCCGGGTTTCTCGTACAAGGGACCCTTTACCCCGATGTGATCGAATCAGGCACCAAAGACGCCGCCAAGATCAAGTCGCACCACAACGTTGGCGGACTCCCCGACGACATGGCATTCGACCTCGTTGAGCCCCTGCGCGACCTCTTCAAGGACGAAGTTCGTGCTGTAGGTGAAGAACTGGGTCTGCCCGAGGAGATCGTCTGGCGCCAGCCGTTCCCCGGACCGGGTCTCGCGGTTCGGATAATCGGTGAAGTGACATCTGAGCGCCTGGACATTCTTCGTCAGGCTGATGCCATTGTCACCGAAGAGATCCGCAGGGCGGGCCTCTACCGGGAGATATGGCAGGCGTTTGGTGTGCTGCCCGCGATACGGTCGGTGGGCGTGCAAGGGGACGAACGAACCTATGCGTATCCGCTGATCCTGCGAGCAGTGACCAGCGAGGACGCCATGACCGCAGACTGGGCGCGACTTCCGTACGAGGTCCTCGAGCGCATTTCCAACCGAGTCATCAACGAAGTCGAAGGCATAAACCGGGTCGCTTACGACATTTCCTCGAAGCCTCCTGCCACGATCGAGTGGGAATAGGCATCTCAAGTAGTTACCACCGCCGCCGATACCTTTCTTGACCCGAGGTATGCAGTGGATTGGGCCGAATCACAAGATCTCATGGATATTTACCTCGCCGAGGTTGATGAACGAGCCGGCCGGCTGATCGCCGGGGCGGCTGAACTGCGCGCCGGAGAACTGCTCTCCGCATCCGCAGACGATCTCACTCGCGATGCCCACACCATCAAAGGCTCCTCGAACATGCTTGGGAAGGTGGACATCGGATCTGCCGCCGGCATTCTCGAAAAGATCTGGAAGTCCATCACAGAAGGTTCTCTTCAGCCCTCGCCGGAAGTCCTGTCCGAGATGGGTGCCCTCTCGCAACTGATTCTGGACGCGGCGAGGGATGAGTCGGCCCGTGAGAAGCTCGCCGGCGCTACGGCCCGACTGCAATCCGTCGTGGCTAGTGGCGGGGCCGCACCTGTTCCGCCGCCTGCCCCGATACCGCCCCAGCACCTTCCGAATCCGAACGCCATTGACGACGACACCGGAAACGCACCTCTGTCTCCTCAGGATGTCGATCGGGCGGAGGCAGCCCACGGAGCAGCAAACCTGGGCGGACTCCTGGCAACTGTGCGAGACGAACTGTCCAGCGCCATCACCCGTGTCGATACTGGCGACCTCTATCGGCTCATAAACCGGGCCGTCGATATCGGCCTCGACGCCGAGGGGCTCACTGACCTGACCCACGTGGCTTTCGAAGGCGCCGATCCGGTCAGGCTCCTCGCTGCCTGGCGTGTCCAACTCGAGCGCCTTTCTGCCGATGTCACCGAACTCCAGGAGTGGGCTGTTTCTCTCGCCAATGTTCCGCTGAGGGATGCCACCGAGTCCTATCCGCAGTTCGTTCGCTTCCTTGGGCGCCGTTTGGGTAGGGAAGTCCGCTTCGAGGTTGAGGACGGTGACCTGCTCATTGACCGCCAGATCGTCGACCTGATTCGCGAGCCGCTGCGGCACATGATCGTCAACGCAGTCGACCATGGGATCGAAAATACCCAGCGGAGGGTGGAGCTCGGCAAGTCCCCCAGCGGTGCTGTCCGTCTGGATGCGGCGATCATCGACGACCGCCTCGTTGTCTCGGTTTCAGACGACGGTGCCGGGATCGATTGGGATGCGGTTGCGGCCTCTGCCGAGACTCGCGGCTTGGGTCTGACGCGATCCGAACTCGATGCTCACCTCTTCCGCCCAGGATTCACGACGGTCAAACAGCCAACGGAGTTCTCCGGCTCGGGCGAAGGCTTGTCCCTCGTTGCAGACGCCGCAGACCGAGTTGGTGGCACCGTATCGGTGGAGAGCGCTGCCGGGGTCGGCACCAAGATCACCATGGACCTTCCTGTCTCCCTCGTAGTTCAGAACATCGTTATCGTCGCCAGCGGGGATCAGTTCTTTGGTATTGCCGAACCAGCGGTTGCTGCGACTACGGCTATCGACTTGGCGAACCTGACTGTCGGCGCTCGTGGCAGGGAGATGTCGTTCCGGGGTGAGATGGTGCCTGTGATCTCCTTCAGCCGAGCACTGAGCGTTCCGGACTCGGATCGCGAAGAAGAAGTTCTCGTACTGAAGACACGGTCCGGATACGTCGCAGCCACGGTCGACGAGGTCATCGACCGTCGTCGAGTTGCTGTGAAGAGTTTGGGCCCAATCCTCGAAGATGCTGACCACTTGGTCGGCGCGGCGTTCCTCGGCGGTGGAGAGGTCCTCGTCATGATCGACCACAACCACCTCGGCGGCCAAGCGCGTCGTCCGGAAGCACAGCATGGAACGCGTCCGAAGGTGCTGGTAGTAGACGACTCGGCAGGTGTTCGCCAGATCATTTCGGCAACGCTGCGGGGCCGTGGCTTCGACGTGACTGTCGCCCCCGGAGCTCGCGAAGCGGTCGACGAGATAAGCAAGGTCCAGTACGACGCCCTGGTGGTTGATTACTCGATGCCTCGGTCGAACGGGGTCGAGTTGGTCCGTGCCTTGCGACACAACAAGGTCAACCAGCCCATCATCATGGTCTCATCGGTGGCCGATGAAGACGACAAGGCACTGGCTTGGGAGGCGGGCGTCGATGCCTACCTCGACAAGTACGACATCCGACAGGGCGCGCTGGTCGCGGCCCTTCGCAGGCTCTTGGAAGAGGGCAACGGGCGGGAGTGAGGTGACGCGAGTGCGCTTCGACCCATCGCTACCCTCAAGGGTGATCCCCTGATGCAAGAACTGATTCCCCTCATAACCGCTGGTGTGCTCGCCGTCGGGGGAGCTCTAGCGCTAGCCGTCGCTGTCAGAACGCGAGTTTCCTGGAAACGCAGGGTTCTGGAGGCTGAGCGCGCCGCCCAAGAGGCCCACGCGATGAAGAACGACTTCGTGACTCTCGTCAGTCACGAGCTCAGAACGCCTCTCACATCGATTGCAGGTTTCGCCGAGACGCTCGAGACGACCTGGCAGGACCTCGATACCTCGGAGATCGGCGAGTTCCTGGCGATCATCTCCAACCAGGCGCAGTACCTGGGCGAACTCGTGGAGGACATCCTCGTGATCCCGCGTCTCGACGCTGGTCGTCTGCGTCTCTACCCGGAGATGTTCGACCTCTCCGATCTCATTCATTCGGTGGGCGACGGACTCGAGTCGAAGACCAATGACTGGAACGTCTCGGTGTCGTTGCCCGGTGGAATGAGGGTCTTCGGTGACCCGAAACGAGCACAACAGGTGATTCGCAACCTCCTAGAGAATGCAGCCAAGTATGGGGGTGACCAGGTGTTGGTCGAGGGGTTCCCCTACGGGGACCACTTCATCGTTGTCGTCTCAGACAATGGACCAGGTGTTCCCGACGAGAATCAGAACTCGATCTTCGAGCATTTCGAACAGCTCTCGAAGGGCGACAGCCGTTCGTCTACCGGCCTCGGTCTCGGCTTGCCCATCGCCCGCAAACTGGCCAGGGCGATGGGCGGTGACGTTTGGTACGAGCGCAGATTCCCAACCGGCAGCCGCTTCTGTTTTTCGATCACTCAGACCGAAGACGCTCAGGAGAGAATCCTTGCCGAACAGGACGCCGCCCGCCAAGCCCAATTGGAACGCGCCCTGTCGAGCTAGATATTGGGAGCAGGCTCTAGGTCGGGGAGGTCGAGCCCCCATTCTGCAGTTGCGAGGCGAATAGCGGCGGCGGCATGCGGAGCGAAGGACGGTCCCCGAGGCACCTGCGCTGGATCGACCTTCCACAGCATGAAGGATCCCGATGGCGACGGCCCGATCTCCAATGGCCAACCGTCGTCGCCCGGGCTGACCTCGCCATCGAGGGTCAACAACATCGTGGATGGCTCATGGGAACCTTGAACCGGAACCCCCATTCGGACAGCGCGATGCTGGTCTGCAGACTCGAGGATCGCCCGCTCCAGGTCCGTGGCGCTGATGGGTAGGTCTCCCTCGACGAGGGCCCGGGCGAAGAATGAGCCGTGCAGGCCTTCCACGGTGTTTGCCTGGACGCCGTAACCCACGCTGAAACGGGGGTTCAGCTCGGTTGGGCGAAAACCTGCCGACGTGCACACCCCGTCGATCGAGAAGGACCCTCGGTAGTCGAGGCGTTGGCTGAGGACTCCTGCCACCGAGCGCGCTGCAGCCCTCATCTCCTGTCGGATCTCCTGCGGGGGATCCCACGTGGTTGCCACCCCGGCATAGACGAAACCTCGCTTGTCCCTTCGACGGAGAATCAGAAGTTCCACGGGTCGCAACGCCGCCACACCGTCGGGCGTGACCACACCGTGGATCGAGCAGGGGATTCCATCGAGGAACGGCATCACCCGAACGCTTCTCGCCCTGCCCGTTAGGTCTACCACCGCCTCCGCGGCTGACTCGGCGTCGGGGACCCAGCGGGTGTATTCGCCGCCACCGTGCCAACCCTCGGTGTTGTCCGCCGCCCACACCGTTCCGAGCGGCCCAGCCATCTCTGCGGCCACGATCGTCGCCTCTTCCAACGCCACCACCCGCGATTCGGCTCGGGCGATACCCGCTTCGTCCCAGATCTCGTCGGCGAGGGTCTTGTCCTCCAACTGCTCCCACTCGGTCGGGCGAGTTCCGTAGCTGTGCCTGGCCAGGAACTCGGTGGGCACAGCGAACATCGGGCCAAGTAAGCGGGCGGTCCCGTCAGGGTCGAATCTTCCCACCGCCTCCCGAACGTGGGCAGGCGGGTCAAGCACTTGGGCAGCAAACCGCCGAAAACCCTCCATCACCGACCCGGGAGTAGAGGGCATGAGGACCACTTCCGTTTCGGGCTGGTCTCCAACGCCCAGGGCCCGTGCAATGATGAGGAACTCCTCGCCTCCCCACTTGCGCAGTTGGTCGACCAACACGCCAGAGCCGGCCGCCACCTCGGCCAGTATCAACCACCGCCTATGCGAGAAGATTCTGCCGAGTTCAGAACTGATTCCGTCAACATTCACCGGCGAATCGTAAAGCTCTCATGACGCGTGCCGGGGTGCAAACCACACCCTTGTGATTCCGTCCTGTCGAGGGGGTAGCCTGCGCAGTGATGCAGACCGAGTGGTTTTCGACGGAGTGGTTGGCTGATGACGTCCCAGTGGACAGTCCTCTGTTCGCCGATCTCAATCCGACCCAGCGCGAGGCTGTCGCCGCGACCGAGGGTCCGGTGCTCGTCGTTGCTGGAGCCGGCTCTGGTAAGACTCGTGTTCTCACCTATCGGATTGCCCATCTCATCCGCGACCTGAGGGTCCCCTCTCAGGCGATCCTGGCCATCACGTTCACGAACAAGGCAGCTGATGAGATGAAGGAGCGGGTTGGCGCCCTCATTGGCGGTGCGGTGAAGTCCATGTGGGTGTCCACGTTCCATTCCGCCTGCGTGCGCATCCTCCGCAGGGAGGCGGCTCGTTTCGGTTACCGATCAGGCTTTTCCATCTATGACCAGTCCGACTCCTTGCGTCTCATCACCCAGTGCGTCAAGGATTTGGACCTGGACACCAAGCGTTTTCCACCCAAGAACATCCAGGCGGCCATCTCCAACGCCAAGAACGAACTGATCGACTATGAGTCCTTTGCCCGCACCGACGAGGGGTTCTATCACGAGCAGGTCGCTGACGTCTATCGCCTCTATCAGCAGCGGCTGTTGGAGGCGTCGGCGATGGACTTCGACGATCTGCTGATGGTCACAGTGGAGCTCTTTGGTGCCTTTCCCGATGTGCTCGAGCAGTACCAGCAGCGGTTCCGTTACATCCATGTCGACGAGTACCAGGACACGAACAAGGCCCAGTACATGCTGGTCAGACAATTGGCGGGAGCTCATCGCAACTTGTGCGTCGTAGGCGACTCCGACCAGTCGATTTATCGCTGGCGGGGAGCTGACGTCCGCAACATCCTCGACTTCGAAAAGGACTACCCCGACGCCAGAGTCATCGTCCTGGAACAGAACTACCGGTCGACTTCGACGATTCTCGATGCCGCCAACTCGGTGATCGCCAACAACCCTCGCCGTCAGCCAAAACATCTGTGGAGCGACCGCGGTGCGGGTGAACCGATCATTCGGTTCGAAGCCGAGGACGAACACGACGAGGCGGGTTTCGTCGCCGATCAGGTGGATGCCCTCATGGACCTGGGGTTCTCGCCGTCTGATGTGGCGGTCTTCTACCGCACCAACGCTCAGTCGCGTGTGGTTGAAGACGTTTTCTTGAGGAGGGGATTGCCTTACGCGGTCGTCGGGAACGTGAAGTTCTATGAACGACGGGAGATCCGGGATGCGATGTCGTACCTGCGGTCGATCGTGAACCCGGCAGATCAGGTGGCCGTCAAGCGGGTCATCAACTCGCCCAAGCGGGGTATCGGCGACACGACGATTGGTCACGTCGATCGGTTCTCCCAACGACATGGGATCACGTTCTATGAGGCTTTGGAACGGGTCGACGAGATCGAGCAGTTGAACTCCGGTGCGGTCCGCAACATCAAGGAGTTCTTGGGAGTCATGGGCGTGCTGACCGAAAGGGCAGCAGGAGGGGGAGTGGCAGCGGCGATCAAGGCCGTCGTTGAGGAGACCGGCTACGCCGCCACGCTCGAAGCTGAACGAACGGTCGAAGCTCTCGGCCGACTCGAGAACCTGCGGGAGTTGCAGTCCGTCGCCACCGAGTTTGAGTCTGCCAACGAAGGATCTGTCATCGGCACGGAAGCCTTCGACGAGCTCGACAATCTCAGGCGCCTCGAAATCTTTCTCGAACAGACAGCTCTGGTCAGCGACATCGACGAGTTCGACGCCGGTGCCGGGGCCGTGACGCTCATGACGTTGCACACCGCCAAAGGGCTCGAATTCCCGGTCGTGTTCGTCGTAGGTCTGGAGGATGGGATCTTTCCCCATATGCGCTCGCTCGGCGAGCCAGCCGAGATGGAGGAGGAGCGACGTTTGGCCTACGTGGGGATCACTCGGGCCCAGGACCGGCTCTATTTGACCTCCGCTTGGCATCGGACGTTGTGGGGCGCCACCAATTACAACCCGCCGAGCAGATTCCTGAAGGAGATTCCCGCTGAACTCTTGGCGACAGCTCCCAAGCGCAACCTCTCCAATTCACCGACCACTCCTTCCCACACGGTCAGCAGTTCGGAGATCTCGGCGGGGGACAGGGTCAAGCACGACAAGTGGGGTCTGGGGACCGTCCGCGAAGTTATCGGCACCGGCGAACGCGCTGAGGCAGTGGTGTCATTCGACGAGATCGGACGAAAGCGGCTGCTGCTCGGTTGGGCTCCCCTGATCAAGGTGTGAGGTCAGCGAAGGCCCAGCAGCTCCTCTAACTCCCGGATCCGTGCCTCGATCTTGTCTAGGCCCTGGGCCTCGCGGATCTGGCTGTTCATCCTCTCGACCTCGCCTGACCAGAAACCACCTCCGCCGGGACCCCCGGCGCCAACACCCTGGCTCTGTGATTGGATCAAGAGCTTTTCGGCTTTCGCCAATTGGCGACGTCGCTCACGCAGCTCCACTTCGAACTGGTTGATCATCGTTGCGAGTCGATGTCTGACAGGAGGTCCCGCCAGGAGGCAATGAACTTCTCGACCCCTTCGTCCTCGAGGGTCTGGACCACGTCGTCGTAGTCGACACCCACTTCGGCGAGTTCTTCGAGGATCACCCGGGCCGTTGCCATTTCTGCCGGTCCGAAGATCTTCGGCCTGTCTGAGCCGTGATCCTGATAGGCGTCGATTGTCTCGAGCGGCATCGTGTTGACCGTGTGAGGAGCGACGAGTGAGTCGACGTACAGCGTGTCCGGATAGTCGGGGTTCTTCGTGGAGGTCGAAGCCCACAGTGGACGCTGGACTCTTGCCCCGTCTGCCGCCAGGGACTCCCATCGCGGCCCTCTGAATATCTGAAGGAACTCGTCGTAGGCGGCAAGCGCATTGGCTACCGCAGCTTTGCCTCGCAGGTTCTTGGCCTCTGGGGTGCCGATGGCGTCCAGCCGCGCATCGACCTCGCTGTCGACCCGGGACACGAAGAACGAGGCCACCGACGCCACTTTGGAGACATCACCACCGACCGACCGGAAAGTTTCGAGCCCGGCCAGGTATGCCTCCATCACCTCCCGGTATCGAGCCAGTGAGAAGATGAGGGTCACGTTGATGGAGATGCCCTCTCCGATGAGGGCGGCGATGACAGGGAGACCCGCCCGGGTCGCCGGGATCTTCACCAGAAGATTGGGTCGGTCGATTCGCTTTACCCACTCGCGGGCCTCATCGACGCTCGGTTCGGTTTCGTGCGCCAACTCCGGGTCGACCTCTACCGATACGTGGCCGTCGACTCCATTGGTGCTTTCCCATACGCCGCTGAGCGCGTCGCACGCGCGTTGCAGGTCGGCAGTCATTAGCGCCCCGACGATCTCGTTGGTGGCGGCGTCTCGCTCGAGCAACTCTGTGAGTTGATCGGCGTAGTCGTCCGAACCGACGATGGCCTTGGCGAAGATCGACGGGTTGGATGTAACGCCGGTGACGGCGTCTTCGGCTATCCGGCGTTCGAGTTCACCTGTGTCGAGCATGCTGCGAGAGATCTGATCGGACCAGACGGACTGACCTGCTGCGGCTACGGCGTGAAGGTTGGACATGGTGCTCCTGCGGTTTCGTCTCCCAACCAACCTACCCCAGTCCAAAGATTGGGCACCCGACCACCACCCGACGCGTACCCAGGGTTCAGTCCCGCGCATACGCGGGATTCAGCGAACAGAATGCTGGCCGGTCGGTTGGACGGTCCGGAGCTATAGGTAACCTGCGTTCCCGTGCCACGCCGCATTCTCATAGCCAAACCGGGCCTCGACGGCCACGATCGTGGCGCGAAGGTGATCGCCCGAGCTCTCCGCGACGCAGGCAACGAGGTCATCTACTCCGGCCTGCATCAGACCCCCGAGCAGATCGTGGAGACCGCAATCCAGGAGGATGTTGACGCGATAGGGCTTTCATCGTTGTCCGGTGCCCACATGGGACTCTTCCCGAAGGTCATCCAGTTGCTGGCTGGCCGCGATGCCACCGACATTGTCGTGTTCGGTGGCGGGGTCATTCCTGATGACGACGTTGCCGCGCTGCTTGGTTCAGGCCTTGCGGCCATTTTCACTCCTGGCTCGCCCCTCACCGAGATCTCCGACTGGGTCGAGTCGAACGTTCGCACACGAGGAAAGGAACCCGCATGACCGCGTTGACCGCGTCATGAAGATCCACGAATACCAGGCCAAGCAACTGATGTCGGAGCGCGGCATCCCCGTGCCTGCTGGCACCGTCGCCACCACCGTCGACGAGGCAGTAGCAGCCGTTCGTCCGCTGACCGAGCAGTCGGGCAACCCGGTGGTTGTCGTGAAATCTCAGATCCATGCCGGTGGACGCGGCAAGGGCCGGTTCATCGAACACCCGGACGTCGGGGGAGTCAATGTCGTGCTCGACGGGCTCTCCAATGGTGTCGAGGCGACTGAGGCAAAGGTCAGGGAATTGGCCGGTCAGATGCTCGGATCGACACTCGTGACGATTCAGACCGGAGATGAGGGCAAGCAGGTCAACCGCCTGTATGTCGAACAGGGCATCGACATAGAACGCGAGCTGTATCTGTCGATTCTCCTTGATCGGGCGGTCGGACGGAACATCGTGATGGCCTCGGTCGAGGGGGGTGTGGAGATCGAGAAGGTCGCTGAGGAGACGCCGGAGAAGATTCTGCGTGAGGTGATCGACCCTGCGATCGGGTTGGCTGGCTTCCAGGCGGCTCGGCTGGCCCTGGGATTGGGGATGTCAGGTGATGTGGCAGCGAATTTCACCCGTTTCGTGACCGCCCTGGCGCAAACCGCGATGGACCTGGATACCGACCTCATCGAAATCAACCCCCTCGTCGTTACCAAGGACGGTGCGGTGATGGCACTCGACGGCAAGATGGCCTTCGACGACAACGCCATCTTCCGGCACCCGGATATCCAAGCCATGCGCGATGAATCCGAGGAGGACCCTGCCGAACTGATCGCCAAGAAGGCTGGGCTTTCTTACATCACTTTGGACGGCACGATCGGATGTCTGGTGAACGGGGCGGGTTTGGCAATGGCGACCATGGACACGATCAAGCACGTGGGTGGGGAACCGGCGAACTTCCTAGACGTCGGGGGAGGCGCAGACGCCGAGCAGGTTGCCCAGGCGTTCCGGATCATCACCGGCGACCCGAACGTAAAGGGGATTTTCGTCAATATCTTCGGTGGGATCATGCGGTGCGACACGATCGCCACGGGGATCGTCGAAGCGGTCAAGGAGGTCGGGCTCGAAGTGCCGCTGGTGGTCCGCCTCGAAGGCACCAATGTGGAACTTGGCAAAGAGATCATCCGCAACTCAGACGTCGACGTTATCGCTGCAGATGACATGAAGGACGGGGCGGCCAAGATCGTGGAGCTGGCTCGATGAGCGTGCTGATCAACAAGGACACCAAAGTCATCGTCCAGGGGCTTGGCAAGACCGGCCGCTTCCACACCGACAAGGCGATCGCCTACGGGACGCAGATGGTCGGGGCGGTGCATCCGTCGCGTGCCGGATCGACGGAGTCGTTTGAAGGCGAAACCGACCACAGCGGAGTGGAAGGCCAAGCCGACACGTATCGCCTGGAAATTCCGGTATTCGCCACTGTGCGGGACGCGGTGGCCGAGACCGGGGCAGCCGCCAGCGTCGTTTACGTCCCACCGCCCTTTGCTGCCGACGCGATCATGGAGGCTGCCGAGTCCGGCATCGGCCTGGTGATCTGCATCACAGAGGGGATTCCCGTCGCCGACATGGTGCGCGTCAAGCGGTACCTGGAAGGCAAGAACACTCGGCTGGTGGGTCCGAACTGTCCAGGCGTGATCACTCCCAAGGAGTGCAAGATCGGGATCATGCCCGGCTACATCCACCAGCCAGGTCGTGTGGGTGTCGTTTCCCGGTCAGGGACGCTTACTTATGAGGCGGTTCACCAGTTGACCCAGCTGGGGCTAGGCCAGACGACCGCCGTCGGAATCGGCGGCGATCCTGTGAACGGCACCAATTTCGTCGACGTGCTGGCCATGTTCAACGAGGACCCTGCCACAGAGGGGGTCATCATGATCGGCGAAATCGGCGGGACGGCCGAGGAGGATGCTGCCGAGTTCGTGAAGGCCGAGATGACTAAGCCGGTCGCCGGGTTCATCGCCGGGACGACCGCTCCTCCAGGCAAGCGGATGGGTCACGCCGGCGCGATCGTGTCGGGAGGAAAGGGCACCGCAGCCGCCAAGATCGAGGCGATGCAAGCGGCTGGCATCGTGGTCGCCCCCACCCCCACCGACATGGGCACCGCCATGCTCCAAGCCCTCACCTAAAAAGGGCGCCGCGAACCCAGGGTTGGTGGCGCCCTTGAAGGGCGGTGCCCTGTTGCAGCACATCCCTCACACATGTCGCGGGACATCCCTCACACCCGGAGCTGACCTGGTGATGATCCAGGCCTATGAGGAGGGATATACCTATGAGTGTCCGACGTCTGATCGTGGAAGTGGACTCCGATGACTTGAACGTGACCGAGTTCTGCCGGGAGCACGGGATCTCGACCTGGTCGTTCTATCAGCTGCGGAAGCGGTATGCGCTGGAGGGTGAGTCAGCTCTTGAGCCGCGTTCTCGGGCTCCGAGAACCGTCGCGAATCGCACTCCCGACTGGATCGAGGATCTGGTGGTGGATCTGCGAAAAGAACTCGATAACGCCGGGTTGGATGCGGGTCCGGCCACGATCCATACCCATCTTCAGGATCGGCTCACCGACAGAACCGGCGTCCCGTCGGAGGCGACGATCTGGCGGATCCTGACCCGTCGGGGGTTCGTCATTCCCGAACCTAAGAAAGCTCCGAAACATGCCCATCGGACATTCGCTGCCGAACGGGCCAACGAATGCTGGCAGCTCGACGACATTCAATGGACCCTGATGGACCGAACAATGGTGAAGGTCATCACTCTCATCGATGACTGCACCCGGTTCTGTCCCGGACTGAAAGCAGTCGAAACAGTCAACGGGGACACCGCTTTCGAAGCGTTCTCGACAGCCGCTGGCCGGTGGGGATGGCCCCAACGGTTCCTCTCCGACAACGCCAAAGCCTTCAAACACACCCTCGCTGCCGCGGTCGGGTTCCTAGGAGTGGATCATCGTCACGGACGCAGCTACCACCCCCAGACCCAAGGCAAAATCGAACGGTTCCACCAGACCCTCCAGAAATGGCTCACAGCCCAACCATCCGCCGCCACCCTCACCGAACTCCAAACCCAGCTCGACACATTCGTCGACATCTACAACACCCAGCGGCCCCACCGGGCCATCGGCCGTCAGACACCCGCCAGCGTCTACGCCACCACCCCCAAATCAGGACCCGCCAACCGGCCGATCGGAACCCCCACCAGCATCCACCAAGTCACCGTCTCCGGCGGCGCCTGCCACATCAACAAAAACTACTCCATCACCATCGGCGCCAAACACAACGGCCAACACGCCACCGTCATCATCACCGGCCTCTCCAGCCACGTCTTCATCGACGGCCGACTCATCCGCCAACTCCAACTCAACCCCACCCGCCGATACCAGCCGCTCTACGATCGACCCGGCCAACCCGTGAGGGATGACCCGCGACAACCATGAGGGATGACCCGCGACAACGCAGCGCCCCTGGAGGGCGCCTGGGGCCCAGGGTTCATCCGAGTCCCGCGAACCGTGGGCTG